>NZ_JALPKQ010000069.1:0-20226 GCF_051383655.1 Geodermatophilus sp. CPCC 205761 | reverse complement strand
CCGCCCGCGCTGCGGGCCCTGGCCGCGGCCACCGGCGGCCTGCCCTTCGCCGTCGTCGAGGGGGCGCGGGCGCTGGCCGCGGACCCGGCGAGCCCGCCCCGGCACGCCCCGCTGCCGCCGGGCCTGGCGCCGGAGGTGCTCCGGGCGCTGGCCACCGTGGCGGTCCTCGGCTCGTCGTTCGACACCGACGAGTTCCTGGCGCTCACCGGCCTGGACGACGTGGCGGCCTACGCCGTCCTGGACGCCGGGCTCGCCGCCCGGCTGCTGCGCCGCACCGAGCAGGGCTTCACCTTCGGCCACGCGCTGCAGCGGGAGACCCTGCTCGAGCGGTGGACCGGCCCCGGCGGACGGCGGGCCGCGCACCTGGCCGCGGCACGGGCACTGCAGCAGCTCGACCGCTCCCCCGGCCGGATCGGGCACCACCTGGTCCAGGCCGGGCAGGCCGCGGCGGCCGTGCCGTGGGTGCTGCGGGCGGCGGAGACCGAGGCCGCGCTGGGCGCCCACCGCGACGCGCTGGTCCTCCTCGACCAGGTCCGCGCCGCGGCCACCGGTGAGGACGTCGGCCGGCTGCTCGCGCTGCGCGCCGACCTGCTCGAGGCCTGCGGCGACCTGGCCTCCGTCGACGCCTACCGCGAGGCCCTGGCCGCCGTCTCCGACCCCGTGCGGCGCACCCGCGTGCGCACCCGGCTGGCCCGCGCGGCGACCCGCCGCGGCGACCTGGAGACCGCCACCGCCGCCCTGGAGGGGCTGCCGCTCGACGGCGGCAGCAACGACGGCGAGCTGCTCGTCGCGCGCGGGAGCCTGGCCTTCTACCGGCGCGACTTCGCCGCCGCCGACGACGCCGTGGCGCAGGCCCGGCAGCGGCTCGCGCTGGACGCCCCCGTGATCAGCCGGCTGCACCTGGTCAACCTCCAGGGGCTGCTGGCCCACCACCGCGGCGAGTGGTTCCAGCAGTTCCGGGCCGAGCTGCGCGCCGGCGTCCAGCGGGCGGACCTCGCCCTCGGGTTCTTCGACTCCCACCTCTGCGTCGCGGAGTACCTGCTCTACGGGCCCACCCCCTACGACGAGGTGCTCGAGCTCGCCGCCGAGCTCCGCCGGACCGCCGAGCGGGCCGGCCTGCTCCACGCGGTGGCCTTCGCCGGGGCGCTGCGCGGCGAGGCCGCCCTGCTCAAGGGCGACCTCGACCTGGCCGAGGCCGAGCTGGCCGAGGCGGCCGACCTGCACCACGCCCTGGAGGCGCCGGCCGGGGAGGCGCACTCGCTGCAGCGGCTGGCCGAGGTGCACCTGCGCCGCGGGGACCCCGCCGTGGCGACCCCGCTGCTGCAGCGCGCGCTGCCCCTGGCCCGCTGGTCGACGATCGCGCCCTGCCTGCTCCCGCGCCTCTACGGGACCATGATCGAGGCCGCGGAGGACCCCGAGCGCGCACGCGCGGTCGTCGACCGGGCCGAGGCCACCCTGGGCCCGGCGGGCGACGACCAGTGCTCGTTCTGCGCGATCATGCTGGCCGCCCCGGCGGCGCGGACCTGCGCCGCCGCCGGCGACCTGGACCGCGCCCGCCACTGGCTCACGGTCGCCGAGCGCAGCGTGGCGCGGTGGGAGGGCACCGCCTGGCAGGGGGCGCTGCTCGAGGCGCGGGCGGCACTGGCCCGGGCCGAGGGCGACGGGGGCGGCGCCGCCCGGCTGTCGGCCGGCGCGGCGGAGCTGTTCGACGCCGCCGGCCAGCCGCTGGACGCTGCCCGGTGCCGGGCGACCGCGGAGCCGGCCGCGGTGCCGGCGCCGCGCGCTGCCCGGGTCCCGGTGAGCGGACCTCCCCCGGCGTAGGTGGCCGTGCCTCCGCGTCGCCCTCGTGCCGGACTCCGCGCCCCTACACCCGGCCGGCCGCTCCCTCGGTCAGGGGCAGCAGCACCTGGAAGCGGGTGTCCCCGGGCTCGGAGCGGACGCGGAGGTCCCCGCCGTGCCGGTTCACCACGATCCGCCAGGAGACGTCGAGGCCGAGACCGGTGCCCTGGCCGACCGGCTTGGTGGTGAAGAACGGCTCGAACACGCGGCGGTGCAGGTCGGCCGGGATGCCCGGGCCGGTGTCCGCGACCTCGACCAGCGCGCAGTCGCCGTCCCGGGTGGTCCGCAGGGTGAGCGTCCCCTCCCCCGCCATGGCGTCGAGCGCGTTGTGGATGAGGTTGGTCCACACCTGGTTGAGCTCCCCGGCGTACCCGGGCACCGGCGGCAGCGACCGGTCGTAGTCCTTGACCACCGTCACCCCGGGCGTGATCTTGGCGCCGAGCACGACCAGCGTGGCGTCCAGCCCCTCGTGTACGTCGGTGGGCTGGTGCGGCGCCCGGTCCAGCTGGGAGTACTGCCGGGCGGCGTCGACCAGCCCGGAGATCCGGGCGGTGCTCTCGATGATCTCGACCAGCAGCGTCTCGGTCTCGACCGTGTAGGACAGCCAGCGCAGCGCCGCCTCCAGCGCCCCGGGCTCCACCGCGTCCGCGACCCGGTCGAGGTCGTCGGGGCCCAGGCCGGCCGACACGAAGACGCCGGCCAGCTCCCACGCCCCGCCGATGTCGTGGTCGTCCAGCCAGTCGCCGAGCTCGTCCTCCCGGTCGGAGCGCTGCAGCGCGGTCAGGTCCGGAGCGCTGCTGACGCGGGCGACGAGCTCCTCCTGCAGTCCGGTGAGGGACCGCAGCACGGCGCCGTCGAGCCGGCCGGCCGACAGCAGGGCCAGCTTGTGCCGCATGCCGGCGACCCGGTCGCGCAGCGCGGCCGCGGCCCGGGACGCCGCCGCGGCGGGGTTGTTCAGCTCGTGGGTCAGGCCGGCGGTCAGCTTGCCCAGGGCCAGCAGCCGCTCCCTCTGGGCCACCAGTTCGGTGATGTTGCGCTGCCCGAAGAACAGCCCCTCCAGCAGGTGCACCGCCATCGGGAACCACTGCCGGAAGACCGCCTCGAACTCCGCGGCCGGCAGCGCGAGGAACCGGCAGTCGGTGATCGCGCGCACCGTGCCCGGGTAGGTCTGGGCGATCCGGTCGCCGACGTAGAACTGCACCGCGCCGGAGTAGGCGCCGCGGTGCGACGTCCGGACGGTCTCGACCTCGCTGCCCCCGACCACCCGGACCATGCTCATCGTGCCGTCGAGCAGGACGTAGAAGCAGGTGGCCGGCTCGCCCTCGACCGAGACGTCGCTGCCGGCCCGGCACTCGACGATGTCGGCGTGCTCGGCGACCCAGGCCAGCTGCGCGTCGTCGAGGTGGGCGAACAGGAACAGCTCGCGCAGCTCGGCCGGGGTCAGCCGCGCGTCGGAGGCCGTCATCTCTCCTCCAGGTAGCGGTGCACGAGCGTCACGGCCATGGCGCCCTCCCCGACGGCCGAGGCGACCCGCTTGACCGAGTCGGCCCGCACGTCCCCGGCGACGAAGACGCCGGGGAGGCTGGCCTCCAGGAAGTAGGGGTCGCGGTCGGGCTCCCAGCCCGGTGGCCGGCGTCCCTCGGTGAGCAGCGCCGGCCCGGTGGGGATGAAGCCGCGCTCGTCGCGGACGACCGCGCCGTCCAGCCAGCCGGTGCGCGGCGCCCCGCCGATGAAGACGAACAGGTGGCTCGCCGCAACGGTCTCCCGCTGCCCGGTGCGCCCGTCCTGCACCGTGAGTGCCTCCAGGTGCTCGCCGCCGTGGGCGCTCTCGACCGTGGTGCAGGTGCGCACCGAGATCGCCGGGATCGCGGCCACCTGCTCGATGAGGTACGCCGACATCGACGCCTCCAGCGACGACCCGCGCACCAGCAGGCAGACCGATCGCGCGTACCGCGAGAAGAACACCGCCGCCTGGCCCGCGGAGTTGGCCCCGCCGACGATGAAGACGTCGCGCTCGGCGCACTCGGCGGCCTCGGTCATCGCCGATCCGTAGAACACGCCGCGCCCGGTCAGGTCGTCGACGCCGTCCACCCCCAGGCTGCGGTACGAGACGCCGGTGGCCAGGACGACGGCGTGCGCGCCGATGGTGCGGCCGTCGTCGAGGCGCAGCACCCGCTTGGGCCCGTGCGTCTCCAGCGCGACGGCGGTCCGCGCCAGCAGCAGCTCCGCGCCGAACTTGACCGCCTGCCGGCGGGCGCGGTCGGCGAGCTGGCCGCCGGAGACGCCGTCGGGGAAGCCTAGGTAGTTCTCGATCCGGCTGCTCTGCCCGGCCTGCCCGCCGGTGGCCACCTGCTCCACCAGCACGGTGCGCAGCCCCTCCGACGCCCCGTAGACCGCCGCACCCAGGCCGGCCGGCCCGCCGCCGACGACGACGAGGTCGTAGAAGTCCGACTGCGGCTCGACGCCGAGGCCCGCGACCCCGGCCAGGTCGGCCTCGCTCGGGTGCCGGAGCACCTGCGCGTCCGGGGTGATGACCACCGGGACGTCGTCCGGACCGGCGCCGGCGGCCGCCAGGATCCGCTGCCCCTCCGGCTCGTCGACGCTGTACCACCGGTAGGGGACAGCGTTGCGCGCGAGGAAGTCCCGCGCCCGGAACGACGGCGCCGACCAGCGGTGGCCGACGAGCTTCATGCCCTCGAACGCGGCGTCCGGCGACTCGCGCCAGGCCTCGATCATCGCGTCGACGACCGGGTAGAGCTTCTCCTCCGGCGGGTTCCACGGCTTGAGCAGGTAGGAGTCCACGTCGACGACGTTGATCGCCGCGATCGCCGCGTCGGTGTCGGCGTACGCGGTCAGCAGCGCCCGGCGGGCGCGGGGGAAGAGGTCCATGGCCCGCTCGAGGAACTCGATGCCGTTCATCTCGGGCATGCGGTAGTCGGCGAGGACCGCGGCCACCGGGTCGCCGCGCAGCTTCAGCTCCCGCAGCGCGTCGAGCGCCTCGTCGCCGGAGGCGGCCCGCAGCACCCGGAACTCCTCGCCGTAGCGGCGGCGGAGGTCACGGGCGACGGCCCGGGAGACCCCGGGGTCGTCGTCCACGCTGAGCAGGACGGGCTTGCCCATGTCGGCCTCCTGTCGGGCGCGCCAGGGCACCCGGACGCGGCCCCCGGCGGCGCAACGCTAGTCCGCGGCACGGCGCGGGCGACAGCCTCGCGGGCGCGGGGTCGCGCGCCTACCGTGGGCGCGGATCGCCGCCGGACGGAGGGACGCCGCCATGACCGCTGCCCCGGGGATCGACCCGTCGGTGCCACCGAGCGGCACCGGATGCGTGGAGTGCGAGGCCGACGGCGGCTGGTGGTTCCACCTCCGCCGCTGCGCGCAGTGCGGCCACATCGGCTGCTGCGACTCCTCGCCGGCCCAGCACGCGCGCCGGCACGCCACCGAGTCCGGTCACCCCGTCATCCGCAGCTTCGAGCCGGGTGAGGGCTGGTTCTGGGACTTCAGCCGCGAGGAGGCCGTGACCGGGCCGGACCTCGCCCCGCCGCCGGCCCACCCGCACGACCAGCCGGCGCCCGGCCCGCGCGGCCGGGTGCCGGCCGACTGGCGCGCTCACCTGCACTGATCCCGGCCCGTCACTCGCTCCACAGCGGGGGCGACGGCGGACCCGCCGGTGTCGCACGACGGGCACGCCGAACGAACCGGCGACGGGCTCTTGACAAGGCGCTGTGACGGGCAGCACCATCTCTGCAACCGGTTACTGAAACCGGTTGCAGCAACAGCCTCGCTGCCGGATCCCCCGGTTCCTGTCTCCCCGCGGGCCCGCCGGCGCCCCAGCCACCCAGTCCCCGCATCGAGGAGGACCCCATGCCCGACGTCCTGGTCGAGCCCGACGGCGCACACGAGCCACACCGACCGAAGACGCCCAAGAAGGCCGCGGTCAGTGCGTGGATCGGCAGCGCCCTGGAGTACTACGACTTCTTCATCTACGGCACCGCGGCCGCGCTGATCTTCCCGGAGATCTTCTTCCCGGAGGGCAACGAGGCCGCCGCCACGGTCGCCTCGCTGGCCACCTTCGGCGTCGCCTACGTGGCCCGCCCCATCGGCTCGTTCATCCTCGGGCACCTCGGGGACAAGGTCGGCCGCAAGAAGGTCCTGCTGATCACGCTCTTCGGCATGGGCATCGCGACCTTCCTCATCGGCGTGCTGCCCACCTACGAGCAGATCGGCTTCGCCGCACCGGTGCTGCTGCTGATCCTCCGGATCTGCCAGGGCCTGGCCGTGTCCGGCGAGCAGTCCAGCGCGAGCTCGATGTCCCTGGAGCACGCGCCGGCCAACCGGCGGGCGTTCTTCACCAGCTTCACGCTGGCCGGCACCCAGTTCGGCCTCATCCTCGCCACCGCGGTCTTCATCCCGATCGCCGCGCTGCCCACCGAGGACCTGCTCTCGTGGGGCTGGCGGATCCCGTTCCTGCTCAGCGCGGTGGTCATGCTGGTCGCCTGGTGGATCCGGCGGACGCTGCACGAGACGCCGGCCTTCGAGGAGGAGCAGGAGCGGCAGGAGGTGCCGCGGACCCCGCTCAAGCAGCTGTTCCGGCACTACTCGCCCGACGTGCTCAAGGTCGTCTTCGCCGCGCTGGTCTCGACCATCAGCACGATCCTGTCGATCTACAGCCTCAGCTACGGCGTGAACACGATCGGCCTGTCCCGGACCAGCCTGCTGTGGATGCTCATCCTGTCCAACGTCGTCGCCCTCGGCGCCATCCCGCTGTGGGGTCGCATCGGTGACCGGATCGGCCGCAAGCCCGTCTTCGTCGTCGGCGCACTCGGCCCGGCGGTGCTGATCTGGCCGTTCATCTGGTCGGTCAGCCAGGCCAACATCGGGCTGGTGTTCCTCTTCGGCATCGTGCTCGGCGGGGTCGCCTACAGCGCCTACGGCGGCGTCGGCTACGCACTGTGGAGCGAGCAGTTCGACACCCGGGTGCGCATGTCCGGCGTCGCGGTCGGCACCCAGTTCGGCTTCGCGCTGGGCGGCTTCGCCCCGTCGATCGCCGCCGCCCTGGCCGGCCCGGACCTGGAGAACTGGGTCCCGGTCGCGATCTTCGCCAGCGCCGCGGCCGTCGTCGCGACCATCGCGGTGCTGACCATGCGCGAGACGCACAAGGTGCCGCTCAACGACCTGGGCCGCGCCTCGGCCCGGGAGACCACCTCCGCGGCCGCCTGAGTCCCACCCCGGCGGTGCGGGCGTCCCCGGTGCACCCGGGGGCGCCCGCTCCGTGCGTCTCCCCCGCCACGCGACGACGGCCCGCTCCCCCCGGGGGAGCGGGCCGTCGGCCGTCGGGTCAGCGGGGGGCGGGTCCGGTGGAGGCGCGCACGATGAGCTCGGTGGCCAGGCTCTCCCGGGGCGCCCGGCCGTCGCCGGGTGCCGGCTCGGCCAGCATCCGGACGGCGACCGCACCCGCCCGGCCGACCGGGACCCGCACCGACGTCAACGCCGGCTGGGTCAGCCCGGCGATCCAGCTGTCGTCGATGCCGACGACGCTGATCTGCCCGGGGATGCGCACGCCGCGCTCGGAGAGCCGGCTCACCACGCCGAGGGCGATCTGGTCGTTGTAGGCCAGCACGGCGGTGACGTCCGCGGCCAGCACCAGGTCGGCCGCCCGGACGCCCGGTTCGAAGCGGGGCTGGAAGGAGCCGAGGTCGACCACCTCGAGCCCGGAGCCCTCGGCGGCGGCGAGCAGCGCGCGGTGCCGCTCGGGGGTCACGTAGGACTCCTCGGGGCCGCCCAGGTAGGCCAGCCGCCGGTGCCCGAGGGCGACCAGGTGCGCGACCGCCTGGCCGATGCCCTGGTCGCTGGGGGTCGCCACCGCGGGGACGCCGTCCAGCACGCGGCTGACGGTGACCACGGGGGTGAGGGCCGCGACCGCGCGGATGTCCTCCTCCGGCAGCCGGGAGGAGGCGAGCACCAGGCCGTCGACCTGGCGGGCCATCGCCAGCGCGACCTCGAGCTCCTGCCCCACGTGCTCGTCGGAGTCGGCCACGAACAGCGACCGCCCCTGGCGCCGCGCCTCCCGCTGCACCTCCTTGATGAGCGGGGTGAAGAACGGGTTGGCGATGTCGGGGACGATCACCCCGAGGTTGCCGGTGCGCCCCATGGCCAGGCTGCGGGCGACCGGGTTGGGCTGGTAGCCCAGCTCGGCCGCCGCGGCGAACACCCGCCGGCGGGCGTCCTCGGCGACCACCTCCGGGCGCGCGAAGGCCCGCGACACCGTCGAGGGCGAGACCCCCGCGTGCGCCGCCACCGTCCGGATGTTCGTCACGCGTGCTCCCGTTCCGTCAGCCTCCGGCACCCCGCGCCGCAGCGACACCGATCATGCCGTGCAACGGTGCAGCAGCCGGTGCAGGTCCCGGCACACGAGGTCCGCGGCGGCCTCGGCGGCCGGGGACACCGAGCCGAAGCTGAAGAACCCGTGGTCGAGCGTGGGGAATTCGCGGAACACGAGCGGGACGCCGGCGGCGCGCAGGGCGGCGGCGTAGTCCAGCGTGTCGGCGTGGAGGAAGTCGTGGGCGCCGATCCCGATGACGGTCGGCGGCAGCGCCGCCAGGGTGGGGGCCAGGACCGGTGACACCCGCGGGTCGGCGGCCAGAGCGTCGGCGTCCGCCCCGAGGTACAGCGACCGGACGTCGGCGCTCGTGTCGCCGCGCAGGTCGGTGCTCGGGTAGACGAGGAACTGGGCGGCCACCGGGATGCCGCGGTCGACGAACTCCTGGGTCAGCACCGCGGCCAGGTTGCCGCCGGCGCTGTCGCCGGCGACCACGAAGCGGGAGCGGTCCCCGCCGAACCGGTCGATGTGCTCGAGCACCCACTCGGCGACGGCGCGGCAGTCGTCCAGCCCGGCCGGGAACGGGTGCTCGGGGGCCAGGCGGTAGTCGACCTGGACCACCACGGCGCCGGCGGTGGCCGCGAGCCGGGCGGCGCTGCCCTGGTGCGAGTCCAGGTCGCCGATCACCCAGCCGCCGCCGTGCACGTACAGCAGGGTGACGTCGGTGGGCTGCGGCGGCCGCTGGACGCGGATCGGGATGTCGCCGGCCGGCCCGGGGACCACGTCGTCGGCCACCGACACCAGGGGGAAGGGCCGGGGCGGGTAGAAGTCCCGCCGCATCACCACCCCGCGCTCGCGGGCCACCTCGGGCGGGGCCTCCAGCAGCGGCCACATGCCGGTGGCCGCCATGCGCTCCTCCATGTCGGCGGTCTGCGGATCCAGTGGCCGGGGGGCGCCGAGCCGGCGCTCGGCGAGGACGCGGCGCAGGAAGGAGATCGACGCGTCGGTGACCTCGGGGACGACGGGCGCACCGACGAAGACGTGGTCGCCGGCGGTCTCGACGTACTCCGCGTCGACCCGGGCCGCGACCAGCGCGTCGTGCAGGATCCGGCTCTGCTCGACCGGGACGAGCTGGTCGTCCTTGCCGTGCGCCACGAAGACCGCCGGCCCGTCGGGGCGCACGTAGCGCACCGGCGAGAGCTCGTCGCGGGTCCAGGTGGTGTCGCGCAGCAGGATCGCGAAGACATCCCCACCCGCCTCGCCGTCCCCCAGCTCCTCGGACTCGGCGTCCACCGGGGACGGCGACATCGCCACGAGGTCGGACGGGCCGTACCAGTCGACGACGGCCTGCACCTCCGCGGACCGGTCGGTGGCCTCGCCGACCGGCGGTTCGGCCTCCAGCCGGCGGCAGAGCCCGGCCAGCAGGGACAGGTGCGCCCCGGCCGACTCGCCCCACAGGGCGACCCGGGACCCGTCGAGACCGAACAGGCCGGCCTGGGCCCGCAGCCACCGCACGGCGGCCTGCACGTCGAGCACCCCGGCCGGGAGCGCCGCCTCGGCGGCCAGCCGGTAGTCGACCAGCGCGACGGCGAAGCCGGCGGCGACGATGCGCTCGACGACCCGGTTCTGGTGCAGGTGCGGCGCCCGCCGGCGGCGCGAGCCGTGCACCCAGCCGCCGCCGTGCACCCACACCACGAGCGGCGCGCCCTCGGCCGGCCGCTCGGCGGGGACCCGCAGGTCGAGCATCAGCGGCCGGTAGCCGGGCTCGACGGCGTAGACGAGGGCGTCCCAGCGCAGCTCGCCGTCGGCGCCGCGCACCGGCGGGTCGAACGGGAAGGCGGCCGTGCCGTCGGAGAGCGGGCCCGGCTCCGGGCGGGCGACGGCGAGCAGGTCGTCGGACTCGGGCACGGGACTCCTCCGGAGCTGAGCAGGGGCGCCGGGGCCCCACGGGGCCGGGCCGCGACACCGGCGGTGCACCGACTATGCAACCGGTGTCATCGAAATGTCAACGCGCTGCTGCAGGGAGGTCCCCGACGTGGGGAACGTGTCGTTGACACCGGTTGCAGAGGGTTTCACACTGGCGGGGCGACGGTGCACCGGATCACACCGGCCCCGCCCCGCTCCCCCTCCGCGCCCGAACCCGGGAGGCATCCCCTGTCCGAGAACGCGCTCCCCTCCCCCGCCGACCGGCCCGGTGTCCTGGTCGGCCTGGTCGGCACCGGCATCGGGCCCTCGCTGACCCCGCCGCTGCACGAGCGGGAGGCCGACGAGCTCGGTCTCCGGTACCTCTACCGGCGGCTGGACCTCGACCGGCTGCGGCTGCCGGCCACCGCCGTCGGCGACGTCCTCGCCGCGGCCCGGATGGCGGGCTACGACGGCCTCAACGTCACGCACCCGTGCAAGCAGATGGTCCTGGCCCACCTCGACGAGCTCTCGCCCGACGCCGAGGCGCTCGGCGCGGTCAACACCGTCGTCCTGCGCGACGGCCGGGCGGTCGGGCACAACACCGACTGGTCGGGCTTCGCTCGGGCCTTCGACCGCGGCCTGCCCGACGCCGGGACGGACCGCGTCGTGCTGCTCGGCGCCGGTGGCGCCGGGGCCGCCGTGGCGCACGCGCTGCTCACCCTCGGCACCCGCCGGCTGACCGTCGTCGACAGGGACGTCGCGCGGGCCGCCGAGCTCGCCGGCGCGCTGCGCGACCGGTTCGGCGCCGACCGCGCGGCCGGTGCGGACACGGCCACCCTGCCCGAGGCCCTCCGCGACGCCGACGGCCTGGTGCACGCCACCCCCACCGGCATGGCGGCGCACCCCGGCCTGCCGCTGGACGCCGGCCTGCTCGGCCCCGGCCTGTGGGTGGCCGACATCGTCTACCGCCCGCTGGAGACCGAGCTGGTCCGCACCGCCCGGGAGCTGGGCTGCCAGGTGCTCGACGGCGGCGGCATGGCGGTCTTCCAGGCCGTCGACGCCTTCCGGCTGTTCACCGGCGTGGAGCCCGATGCCGAGCGGATGCTGGCGCACTTCACGACGCTGGTCGCCGGACCGGAGCGCGACGTCCGTGTCGGCTGAACGGCCCGCCCGCCGGCGCGCGATCGCCACGGTCTGCCTCTCCGGCACGCTGGAGGACAAGCTGACCGCGGCGGCGGCCGCGGGGTTCGACGGCGTCGAGGTGTTCGAGCCCGACCTGCTGGCCTCCCCGTGGTCGCCGGGGGAGATCGCCGGGCGCTGCGCCGACCTCGGGCTCTCGATCGACCTGTACCAGCCCTTCCGCGACCTCGACTCCACCGACCCGGAGCGGTTCGCCCGCAACCTGCGCCGGGCCGAGTGCAAGTTCGACGTCATGGCCGCGCTCGGCGTCGACACCGTGCTGGTCTGCTCGTCGGTGTCGCCCGACGCGGTCGACGACCCCGACCGGCTGGCCGAGCAGCTGGCCACCGCCGCGGCCCGCGCCGGCGAGCGCGGGCTGCGGATCGCCTACGAGGCGCTGGCCTGGGGCACCTCCGTGTCCACCTGGGAGCGCTCGTGGGACGTCGTCCGCCGGGCCGGCTCCTCGGCGCTCGGGCTGTGCCTGGACAGCTTCCACGTGCTCTCCCGCGGCGGGGACCCGTCCGGCTTCGCCCAGGTCCCCGGCGACAAGATCTTCTTCCTCCAGCTGGCCGACGCGCCGCAGCTGCGGATGGACGTCCTCCAGTGGAGCCGCCACCACCGGCTCTTCCCCGGCCAGGGCGCCTTCGACCTGCCCGGCTTCCTCGGCTGCGTGCTCGCCGCCGGCTACACCGGCCCGCTGTCGCTCGAGGTGTTCAACGACGTCTACCGGCAGTCCGACCCGGCCCGGACGGCGGTGGACGCGATGCGCTCGCTGCAGTGGCTCGATGAGTCCCTGGCGCTGCGCCGTCCGGACGCCGGGCCGCCCCCTCCCCCGGCCGCGCCCGCGCTGACCGGCTGGTCGTTCACCGAACTGGCCGTCGACGGCGTCTCCGGACCCCGGGTCGCCGGCGTGCTGGGCGCCCTCGGCTTCACCCACACCGGCCAGCACCGGTCCAAGCCCGTGCAGCTGTGGGAGCAGGGCCGGGCGCGGGTGCTCCTGAACGCCTCCGTCGTCCGGCCGGCCGCCACCGGGGTCGCGTCGGTCGCCGCCCTCGGCCTGGAGAGCGCCGACCCGGTGCGTTCGGCGGAGCGGGCCGAGGCGATGAGCGCGCCGGTCCTGCCCCGCTCCCGCGGGGCGGCCGAGGCCGAGCTCTCGGCGATCGCCGCACCCGACGGGACGCAGGTCTTCTTCACCCGGACCGTCCCCGACGGCTGGCCGGCCGACTTCCTGCCGACCGGGCAGACGGCGGGCGCGGGCGCGGGGATCACCGGCGTGGACCACGTCGGGCTCGCCCAGCCCTTCGACGCCTTCGACGAGGCCGGGCTGTTCTACCGCGCCGTGCTCGGGCTCGAGCCGCAGGAGGTCACCGAGCTGGCCGCGCCGTTCGGGCTGGTGCGCACCCGCGCGGTCACCGGCCCCGACCGCGCGGTGCGGCTGGCGCTCAGTGTGTCCGCGCTGCGGCGGGGCGGCTGGGCGCCCGGCGTCCCCGAGCCGCAGTACGTCGCCTTCGTGACCGACGACCTGGTCGCGACCGCGCGCCGGCTGCGGGCGGCCGATGCGCCACTGCTGCCCGTGCCGGCCAACTACGTCGACGACCTGGACGCCCGGTTCGACCTCCCCGCCGACCTGCTCGCCGCGATCGGCGAGCACGGGCTGATGTACGAGGAGGACGCACACGGCGGGTACCTGCACCTGGCCACCGAGGTGCTCGGCGACCGGGTGTTCTTCGAGGTGGTGCAGCGGCTGGGCGGCTACGACGGCTACGGCACCGCCGACACGCCGGTCCGGATGGCCGCCCACCGCCGGTCCCGGCAGACCGCCGTCGTCCCCCGGTAGCGGAGTCGCCGGGGGACGGTTCCCGAACCTCGACGACTCCGCTCAGCGCAGGTGCTGGTCGAAGAAGCGCAGGATGCGGGCCCAGGCGTCCTCGGCCGACGGGTGGTGGTAGCCGAATCCGGCCACCCGCTCCAGGACGGCGAACGGGCCGCTGTTGTGCCGGTTCATGAAGGAGTGGCCGGCGTCGGGGTACTCGCGGACGTCGTTGGGCACCCCGTGGCCGGTGAGCACCCCCTCCAGCCGCTGCGCCGCTCCCCGCAGGCCGCGGTCCCGCCGGCCGAAGCTCGCCACGACCGGGCAGGCGCCGGCCAGCACCTCCTCGGCGTCGCGGGGCAGCAGCGCGTAGTTCGGCGCCGACGCGTCGAAACCGCGGGTGGCGGCCAGCAGCGCGAACCCGCCGCCCATGCAGAAGCCGATGACCCCGACCCGGCCGGTGCAGTCGGGGCGGTCGGCCAGCCACCGGCGGGCGGCCTCCAGGTCACCGAAGGCGGCGCCCTCCTGCCGGAAGAGGTCGCCGAAGGTGCGCTTGAGGCAGCGCACCGCGCCGCCGGCGGTGAACAGGTCCGGGGCGACGGCGAGGTAGCCGGCGGCGGCCAGGCGGTCGGCGTGCGCGCGGACGTCGTCGGTGAGCCCGAACGCCTCGTGGACGACCACCACGCCGGGCCACGGACCGTCCCCGACCGGCGGCACGGCGAGGTGGGCGCGCAGCTCGGGCGCGCTGGTCGCGCCGGGGATCGTCGTCTCGGGCACGGGCGGCCTCCTCGCGTCGTCGCAGGAGGAGGACGCTATCGACCCGGCCGGGCAACGGGGGCCCGGTGCCGTCGCCGCTCAGCCGGTGAAGGCGCCCGTCTCGGCCATGCGCCGCGGCGGGACGGTCTTCAGGCGGGCGACGGCGTCGGCGAGCGGCACCAGCTCGATCTCGGTGCCGCGCAGCGCCACCATCTGCCCGTGCCGGCCCTCGTGCGCGGCGATGGTGGCGTGCAGCCCGAAGCGGGTGGCCAGCACCCGGTCGAACGACGTCGGGGTGCCGCCGCGCTGCACGTGGCCGAGCACGGTGGTGCGCACCTCCTTGCCGGTGCGCCGCTCGAGCTCGTCGCCGAGCTGCTGGGCCACGCCGGTGAACCGGCGGTGGCCGTACTCGTCGACGCCGCCGTCGCGGACCCGCATCGTGTCCGGCAGCGGCCGGGCGCCCTCGGCGACGACACCGATCACGTGGGTGTCCCCGCGCGCGAAGCGGTCCTCGACGATCGTGGCCACCTCGGCCACGTCGAACGGCTCCTCGGGGACGAGGGTGACGTGCGCGCCGGAGGCCAGCCCCGCGTGCAGCGCGATCCAGCCGGCGTGCCGCCCCATCACCTCGACCAGCAGCACCCGCTGGTGCGACTCCGCGGTGGTGTGCAGCCGGTCGATGAGGTCGGTGGCGATGCTGACCGCGGTGTCGAAGCCGAAGGTCAGGTCGGTGCCGTCGATGTCGTTGTCGATGGTCTTGGGGATGCCGACCACCGGGACGCCGGCCTGCGAGAGCAGGTGCGCCGCGGTCAGCGTGCCCTCGCCGCCGATCGGGACGAGCACGTCGACGCCGTGCGCGGCGAGCACGCCCTTCATCTGCGCCAGCCCGGCGTGCAGCTTCTCCGGAGCCACGCGGGCCGACCCGAGCGTCGTCCCGCCCCGGGTGAGGAGCCCGTCGACGGCCGCGACGTCCAGCGGCGTCGTCCGGTCCTCGAGCAGGCCCCGCCAGCCGTCGCGGAAGCCGAGCACCTCGCTGTCGTAGTGGGTCGTCGCCGTGCGGACGACGGAGCGGATGACGGCGTTGAGGCCGGGGCAGTCGCCCCCGCCGGTCAGGATCCCGATGCGCACCGGCTGCTCCCTGGGGTCGTGGGCCGGGTCGCGAGGAACCATACGTCATGACGACATGACGACCCTCCCCGGCGCGCGGAGGACCTCAGGAGATCTCCGCCACCCCGGCGGCGTGCCGGCGGGCCAGCTCCCGGTAGATCCCGGGGTTGCCGGCCACCCAGCCGCGGGCGCCGTCGGAGAGCGGTCCACGCACCCGGGCGGGGACGCCGAGCACCATCACCTCGTCGGGCACCACCATGCCGGGCGGCACCAGGCTGTGCGCCCCGACCAGCGCCCGGGCGCCGATGCGGGCGCCGTCCTGCACCGTCGCGCCGTTGCCGATCAGCGCCTCGGCGCCGATCACCGCGCCGTGCACGACGCACATGTGCCCGACCGTGGCCCCCGGGCCGACCTCGGTCTCGGGGTCGTCCCCGCCGTGCAGCACCGAGTTGTCCTGCACGTTGGCGCCGGTCCGGATCACGATCCGGCCGAAGTCGGCGCGCAGCACCACGCCGTACCAGACCGACGCGCCGGCCTCGACGACGACGTCGCCCACGAGGGTCGCGGTCGGCGCCACCCACGCCTCCGGGTGCACCTGCGGGGACCGGCCTTCGAAGGAGAACTGCGGCACGGGCGCCGAGCCTAGGGGTCGGTCAGGGGCGCCGTCCCCGGGGCAGCCGGTCAGGAGGCGCCGGGGTCCTCCAGGACGAACAGCGGCGAGAGCCCGGTGAGCTCCAGCACCTGCCGGAAGCGCGGCGTCGGGTGGCGGATGACCGCCGGCCGCCCGGCGCCGGCCGCGGACTGGGCCCACCGGACCAGCATCGACAGCGCGGTCGAGTCGATGAACTGCAGTCCCGCCACGTGCACCGCGACCAGGTCGCGCTCGTCCACCCCGGCTCGGCTCATCCGCTGCACCAGTGGGGCGTCGACGTCCCCATGGAGGTGCAGCACCGGCCCACCGGCCTCGTCCACCACCTGGAACGAGCCGCTCGGCGGCTCGTGCCCGTCCCCCCCGACGGCATCCACGCCCCAACTGTGTCGTGCGCCTCACCAGGAGACAACCACCCGGCGGCGCGCTCCCCTCCGGAGGGGTGACCGGGCCGCGTGCGAGCATCGGTCCTCGTGCGGTTGCGGGGTACCGGGGAGCTGCCCCGCGAGGTCGGCGTGCTGTCGGTCGTGGCCTTCGTGGTCGCGCTCGGGTTCGGCATCGTCGCCCCCGCCATCCCGCTGTTCGCGCGGTCCTTCGGCGTCGGCGCGACCGCGGTCGGCCTGGCCGTCAGCGCGTTCGCCTTCTTCCGGTTCGTCTCCGCCTTCAGCGGCGGCTCGCTGGTGGAGCGGTTCGGCGAGCGCGTCGTCCTCACCATCGGGCTGCTCACGGTGGCGGTGACGACGGGGCTGGCCGGGCTGGCCGGGTCCTTCCCGCTCTTCCTGGGACTGCGCGCGGCCGGCGGGATCGGCAGCGCCATGTTCACCGTGGCCGCGCTGTCGCTGCTGCTGCGGGTCTCCCCGCCGACGCACCGGGGCCGGGCGGCCGCGACGTACCAGGGGGGCTTCATCCTCGGCGGCATCGCCGGCCCGGCGGTGGGCGGGCTGCTCGCCGAGCTCTCCCCCAGCCTGCCGTTCCTGATCTACGCCGGGTTCCTGCTGGTCGCCGGCGCGGTCAGCACCTTCTTCCTCCGCTCGCCGACCGCACCGGCGGCCCCCGGCGTCCCCGCGCCGGCCGGCGCCCCGGGGCTCGAGCCCGGCCCGCTGCCGCTGCGGGCCGCCTTCCGCTCGCGGGTCTACCTGGCCGCGCTGGTGGCCAACCTGGGCGTCGGCTGGGTGGTGTTCGGCGTCCGCAACTCGCTGGTGCCGCTGTACGTGACCGAGGAGCTGGGCCGCAGCGTCGCCTGGGCCGGCGTGGGCCTGCTCGTCGGCTCCCTCGCGCAGGCGCTGGGCCTGCTGCGGTCCGGCCGGCTCGCCGACGCGTGGGGACGGCGGCCGTCGCTGGTCCTGGGGACGGCGCTGGCCACCGCCTCCACCGCCGTGCTCGTGCTGCCGCCGGCGATCGGGGCGTTCCTGCTGTCGATGGCGGTCTTCGGGCTCTCGGCCTCGCTGCTGTCCAGCGTGCCCGCCGCGCTGGTGGGCGACCTCAGCCCGGTCCGGGGCGGCCGGGTGGTCGCCGTGTTCCAGATGTCGGCCGACCTGGGGGCCATCGTCGGTCCCCTGGCCGCCGGCTGGCTCACCGACGTCGCCTCCTACCAGGTGGCCTTCGCCGTCAGCACCGCCGTGCTCGGGCTGGGGCTGGCCGCCGCGCTCGCCCTGCCGCGGTCCACCGGCGTCCCCGTCGCTCAGTCCCCGGCCGCCCCGGCGCGGTAGCCCGGCGCCCGCCCGGCCGGCCGCGGCGTCCCCGAGGCGAGCAGGGGCAGCACGCGGCGCGGCACCAGCTCCGACAGCGCCACGACGCTGGTCGAGCGCACCACCGACGGCGACCGGCCCAGCCGCAGCAGGGTCTCCTGCAGCGCGCCGTGCGACTCCGCGGCGAGGCGGCACAGCACGTCCCCGGAGCCGGTGGTCGCGTGCGCCTCGAGCACCCCCGGGATGGCCCGCAGGTCCTCGGCGACGTCGTCCAGCGCGCCCTGCGCGATCTCGAGGGTCACGAACGCCTGCACGCCGAAGCCCGCCGCAGCGACGTCGACGTCCGGGCCGTAGCCGGTGACCACCCCGGTCTCCTCCAGCCGCCGCAGCCGCGCCTGCACGGTCGCGCGGGCCACCCCCAGCCGGCGGGAGAGCTCCAGCACGCCGGCCCGCGGCTGCTCGGTGAGCGCGGTGAGCACCGCGAGGTCCAGCGCGTCCAGCCGGTCGGCCACCGTTCCTCCCGTCCCAGCTGGTCGATCCGGCCAGCCCGAGTCGCCACACCGCCCCGGAACTGGCCGGATCGGCCAGCTCGATCGAGTCATCTTGCCCATCCCCGGCGCGTCGAGGTGAGCTGGGTGCACCATCGCCAGGTACGGACCACACGGGAGAGCGCCATGACCGCCTCGCAGCACCCGGGGACCCTCGAGCAGACCCTCACCGACGAGGAGCGGCTCGCCGAGCTCACCGCCGAGCAGCTGCGCCAGCTCGTCGGCCTGGTGGAGCACGACGCCGCGACCGACCCTTTCCCGGTCAGCGGCTGGGACGCCCTCGTCTGGATCGCCGGCAACGCCACCCAGACCGCGCACTTCTTCCAGTCCGCGCTCGGCATGGAGCTGGTCGCCTACTCCGGCCCGGAGACCGGCGACCGCGACGCCCGCAGCTACGTGCTGACCTCCGGCGCGGTGCGCTTCGTCGTCCGCGGGGCGTACTCCCCGGCCAGCCCGCTGGCCGACCACCACCGGAGGCACGGCGACGGGATCGTCGACATCGCCCTCGCCGTCCCCGACGTGGACCGGTGCGTGGCGCACGCCGCGGCGGAGGGGGCGACGGTGCTCGAGGCCCCGCACGACGTGACCGACGAGCACGGCACCGTCCGGATCGCCGCGATCGCCACCTACGGCGACACCCGGCACTCGCTGGTCGACCGCTCCCGGTACACCGGCCCGTACCTGCCCGGCTACGTCGCCCGGACGTCGTCCCTGGTGCGCCGCCCCGGGGTGCCGCGGCGGCTGTTCCAGGCCGTCGACCACGTCGTCGGCAACGTGGAGCTCGGCGCGATGGACCGGTGGGTGGACTTCTACAACCGGGTCATGGGCTTCACCGACATGGCGGAGTTCATCGGGGCGGACATCGCCACCGACTACTCGGCGCTGATGAGCAAGGTGGTCGCCAACGGCAACCACCGGGTGAAGTTCCCGCTCAACGAGCCGGCGGCCGGGAAGAAGCGCTCGCAGATCGACGAGTACCTGGAGTTCTACGGCGGCCCGGGCGCCCAGCACGTCGCGCTGGCCACCAACGACATCCTCGCCTCCGTCGACGCGATGGTGGCCGAGGGCGTGGAGTTCCTCGCGACGCCGGACTCCTACTACGAGGACCCGGAGCTGCGGGCCCGCATCGGCGCCGTCCGCGTGCCGATCGAGGAGCTGCAGGCGCGCGGCATCCTGGTCGACCGCGACGAGGACGGGTACCTCCTGCAGATCTTCACCAAGCCCACCGGTGACCGGCCCACCGTCTTCTTCGAGCTGATCGAGCGGCACGGCTCGCTCGGCTTCGGCAAGGGCAACTTCAAGGCGCTGTTCGAGGCGATCGAGCGCGAGCAGGAGCGGCGCGGCAACCTCTGACCGCTCCGTGTCATTACGGTGGGTGACCGCCGACCGGGGTGTCGCGGCCGAACCTCCGCGGAACCGGCACCCCGTTGGTCACGGATCGGCAACGCCCCTAGCGTGACCGCGTCCGGACGGGTCGTTCCGTCACCTCCTGGTGACACCGGCCGGGCGCCGCCGAACCCTGTGCCGGCCCGTCTCGCCGGCTCCAGGGACCGGGGACCCACCGCAGTACTGGGGTGAAGCGCCCCGCGGTCTGTTCCAGGCCGCAGGGCGCCGGGCGACTTCCCTCCCGAACCCGTCAGCTAACTCGGTAGGCGGCCGTGGAAGAGAGGACAGACCCGCCCGCCATGGCGAGTTCGCACGCCCCTGCCCGCCGCACCGTCCCCCGCATCCTGATCGGCCTCGTCGCCGCCGGCGGGCTCACCCTCACCACCCTCCCCGCCGCCACCGCCGCCCCCGACGACCCGGCCACCTCGCAGGAGGCCGCCGCCCTCGTCGCCGCGAAGGCCCACGACCTCGAGGTCGTCACCGAGCAGTTCAACGAGGCCCGCGAACGGCTCCGGACCAGCCAGGACGCCGCCGCCCGGGCCGCCGAGGACGTCGCCGCCGCCGAGGCCGCGCTGGCCACCGCCCGCGACCGCGTGCGCACGGTCGCCCGCAGCGCCTGGACCGGCGACCGGCTCACCACCCTGTCGGCGATGCTGACCAGCGACTCGCCCGACGAGCTGCTCGACCGGGTGGGCACCCTGCAGACCATCGCCGACCACAACAACGGCGTCCTCGGCGGAGCCCAGGAGGCCACCGACGAGGCCGGCCGGGCCCGCGCCGCCGCCGTGCAGGCGCAGGCCGAGGCGCAGGCGCTGGTCGACCGGGTGGCCGCGCAGAAGGCCGATCTGGACGCCCAGGTCGCCCGCTTCCGGGCCGAGTACGACCGGCTGGCCGCCGCCGAGGCGCAGGCGGCCCGGGAGGCGGCCGAGCGGCACGCCGCCGCGGAGGCCGCACGCACCGCCGGCCAGCGGGCCTCCCGCGACTCCGCGCCGGGGCCGCGGCGGTCGTCGCCGGCAGCGCCGCCGCGCAGCGGGCCGTGGACA
>NZ_JALPKQ010000068.1:0-20810 GCF_051383655.1 Geodermatophilus sp. CPCC 205761 | reverse complement strand
CCGCGACGGCGGCGAGGGCGCGTGCGGCGGCGCGTTCCGCGGGGGTCGCCGGACGCCGCAGCGCCCGCCGGCGGCTCTGCCTGCGCCTGGACGCTGCCGCGAGGAGGACCGCGCCGAGGGCGGCGAGGGCCCCGAGGGCGAGAGCCGGCCGGCGGCCGCGTCCCCCCGACGCGCGCTCACCCGGCTCCGCGCCGGTGGCGGGCTCGGCCGGAACCGCTCCGTGCCCGGCGGCCGTGCCGGAGGAGCCACCGACGGCGGAGGGCGCCGGCTCCCCGGCCGGCAGCAGGCTCTCCGATGCCTCCCGCGAGTACTCGATCCCGTAGTGGCTGTAGAGGGTCGCCTCCTGGGCCTCGGACAGCCGGCCGGTGTCGGTCGTCTCCGGCGCGGACTCCACCTCGGACCGGCGCACCGTCACGCGGACCCGGGTGCCGCGCTCCTCCGCGTCCACCAGGGGCACGATCGCCGGCGTCCCGCCGACCTCGACGGCAATCCACTCCGGGAGCCCGGTGGCCTCGTCGGCGAACACGGCGGCGCAGGCGCCGATCTCCGTGCCGTCGCGGTCCACGACCGTCCGGCCGACCCACTGTGCTGCGACGTCTCGATCGGGCAGGCCCATCGCCACCTCCAGGTGGGTCCCCCGGGTGTCGTCGTCCGCCCGGCCCCGGGTCCCGTACCCGGGCCGCCGGAACCGGACACCCGGTCCTCGGCGGTCAGCCCGGCTTCCCGGTGACCCCGGCCGAGTCGAAGGTCGCCACGTCCCGCAGCGCCCGCGCCGCGCTCGCGACCAGCGGCAGCGCCAGGAGTGCGCCGGTGCCCTCGCCCAGACGCAGGTCCAGCCCCAGCAGCGGCCGCAGCCCCAGCGCCCGCAGGGCCGGGGCGTGCCCGGCCTCGGCCGACGTGTGCCCGGCCAGCACGTGGGCCACCGCGTCCGGGCACAGCGCCGCGGCCACCAGCGCGGCCGACCCGGCGATCACGCCGTCCAGCAGCACCGGTGTGCGGGCCGCCGCGCCGCCCAGCACGAACCCGGCCAGCGCGGCGTGCTCCAGGCCGCCCACCTCGGCCAGCGCGGCCAGCGCCGCCCCGGGCGTCCCCGGCCGTCCGGGCAGCCGTGCCACCGCGCGGGCGACGACGTCCACCTTGCGGGCGAGGGTCGGGTCGTCGACGCCGGTGCCGCGGCCGGTCGCCGCGGAGGGCGCGGCACCGGTGAACGCGCACACCAGGGCGGCGGACGCCGTCGTGTTGGCGATCCCCATGTCCCCGGTGACCAGGCAGCGGCTGCCGCCGGCGACGAGCGTGGTCGCCACCTCGATGCCGATCTCGACCGCGCGACGGGCCTCCTCCAGCGTCATCGCCGGACCGGCGGAGAGGTCGGCGGTGCCCGGCCGCACCTTCCGGTCGAGGAGCCCGGCCGTCGGCGGCAGCGGCGCGGCGACCCCCACGTCGACCACCACGACCTCGGCGCCCACCTGCGCGGCGAACGCGTTGGCCACCGCGCCGCCGGCGGCGAGGTTGGCCACCATCTGCGCGGTCACCTCCTGCGGCCACGGGGTGACGCCGCGGGCGTGGACGCCGTGGTCGCCGGCGAAGACCGCGACCGTCGCCGGGAGGGGCAGGGGTGGTGGGCAGGCGCCCGCGGTGCCGGCCAGCTGCGCGGCGACGTCCTCCAGCACGCCGAGGGAGCCCGGCGGCTTGGTCATCCGCTCCAGCCGGTCGCGGGCGGCGCCCTCGGCGGCCGGGTCGCGCGGCCGCACGGCGGCGATCGTCTCGCCCAGGAGGGTGCCGCGGAACGGGGAGGGGTCGGTGCGCGGTCCACCCGCCGGAGGAGCGTCCATCCTGGTCATCGTGCCAACGGCCATGTGCGGCGGACGTCGCCGGGTGGGGTCAGAGCCCGAGTCGCTCCAGCTTCACGGCGATGCGCAGCCGAGCGGCGGCGATCCGGGCGCTGTCCTCCGCGTCCCTGTGGGCGAGTGCGTCGGCGGCGCGCTGCAGCTCCGCCGGAGTCGCGGGCGGATCGCTCTCGATCCAGCGCAGGATCTGGTCCAGCTCGGCCATCCGGTCCCCTCGGTCGGTCTGTGAACGCTCACAAGCGTCCCGGTCCGGCGGCCTCGCGCCGAGGGACCAAAGTCCGGGGTGCCGGGAGTCACACGGCCGGGACCCCGTGCACAGCCGACGTCCAGGTGTCCTCCAGTCGTTCGACCGGGAGGCCCGTCAGGGTGGGGCCCGCACACCGCGACGACGATCGGAGAACCCGTGCGAGAGCACCGCGAGGCGACGTACGAGGGGCGGCCCCTGCCCCGGCCGGAGGACGAGGTGGTGGACCAGGGGCTCGGCTTCGACGTCGGCACGCTGCTGACGCGGCGGCGGCTGCTGGCCGTCCTGGGTCTCGGCGCCGCGGGCGCGGGGCTGGCCGCCTGCGGCGGGAGCTCGGGGAGCTCGACCTCGACGGCGACGTCGAGCAGTGCCGCGGCGTCGGGGGAGATCCCCGACGAGACGGCCGGTCCCTATCCGGGCGACGGCTCCAACGGGCCGGACGTGCTCGAGCAGAGCGGCATCGTCCGCAGCGACATCCGGTCGAGCTTCGGAACGGGGAGCGGCACCGCCGAGGGCGTGCCCATGACCCTCGAGCTGACCCTGACCGACCTCGCGAACGGCGGCACCCCGTTCGAGGGCGTGGCCGTCTACGTCTGGCACTGCGACCGCGAGGGGCGCTACTCGCTCTACTCGGAAGGCGTCGAGAACGAGAACTACCTGCGCGGCGTGCAGGTCGCCGACGCCGACGGCCGCGTCCGGTTCACCAGCGTCTTCCCGGCCTGCTACACCGGGCGCTGGCCGCACATCCACTTCGAGGTCTACCCCGACCAGGCCGGCATCACCGACGCCGCCAACGCCATCGCCACGTCGCAGGTGGCCCTGCCGCAGGACGTCTGCGACCGGGTCTTCGCCGAGGCGGGCTACGAGGCCTCGGTGCGCAACCTGGCCCAGCTGAGCCTCGACAGCGACAACGTCTTCGGGGACGACGGCGGCGCCGCCCAGCTCGCCACGGTGACCGGCGACGTCGCGGGCGGCTACACCGTCACCCTCGCCGTCGGGGTCGACACCGGCACGACCCCGACCGGCGGGCAGCTGTCCGGCGACGGCGCACCGTCCGGCGCTCCCGGCGGTGGCGGCCCCGGTGGTCCGCCGCCCGGGAGCCCGCCGAACTGATCGTCCGCGGCGACGTCCCGGGCGGCGGCGCGGCCGCCCGAGGCCGGTGGCGGGAGGCGCAGCCCTCGAAGGGCTGGCACGGTGGAGCCGTGCCCGCCGTGCCCGCCGTCACCGCACTGCCCGAGGCCGTGCGGTCGAGGTTCCGCGCCCGGGTATCCGGCGACCCGAGCGGCGTGCCGGACTGGGTCCGCGACATCGCGCGGGTCGGCGAGGGGCCGGGCTGGTTCGAGCCGGACGGCGTGGTGTGGTGGGTCCACGGCGACCTCGCCACGCTGGTGGGTGGGGTGACCGCGCTGCTCGGCCAGGCGGCGCACCCGCTGGCCCTGGCCGGCGTCCGGCAGCACTCCGCCTACCTGGCCGACCCCTGGGCCCGGCTGGCCGGGACCGCCCGCTGGCTGGTGGTGACCACGTTCGGGTCGGCGGAGCTGGCCGAGCGGGAGGCCGCCCGTGTGCGCGCCCGGCACGCCGTCGTCCGGGGGACCGACGCGGCCGGGCGGCCGTACTCCGCCGCCGACCCGACACTGCTGCGGTGGGTGCACCTGGCGTTCACCGACGCCTTCCTCGCCGCGCAGCAGGCCGTCGGACGGCCGCCCCGGGCACGCTTCGGGCGGCGCTGGGCCGACACCTACGTGGCCGAGTGGGCCCGCAGCGCCCGCGCGCTCGGCGCCGGCGACCTCCCGGCGACCGAGGCCGAGCTGGCCGCGGCGCTCGCGGAGTACCGGCCGGCCCTCGAGCCGGTGCCCGGCGAGCTGCGGGCCTTCCTCACCGCGCCCCCGGGTCTCGGACCGGCGGAGCAGGTCTTCTACCGCGGGCTGGCCGGGGCCGCGGAGTTGCTGGTGTCCCCGGTCGTGGCGGCCTCGGCCGGGGTCCCGGGCCGGGGCCGCGGCGTCGTCCGGCTGCCGGTGACCCGCGCGCAGCTGCGCGCGCTGCAGCTGGTGCTCGGGCCCCGCAGCCCGTCGGAGGAGGCGGCGCGCTGGCGGCTCGGGCTCGGACCTGCGCCGGCGTGGGCGCGGGCGGCGTCGTGAGGGCGGGCGCGACGTGACCACGGTGGCGCTGTCGGAACGGGACTTCGCGGCGACGGTCGCCTCCGGCATCGTGCTGGTCGACTTCCGCGCCGCCTGGTACGGCCCGAGCCGGGGGTTCGCGCCGGTGTTCGCCGCGGCCGCCGAGCGCCATCCCGACCTGGTCTTCGCCACCGTCGACGCCGAGGCCGAGCCGGCCCTCACCACGGCCGTCGGTGTGAGAGCGGTGCCCACGCTGATGGTCTACCGGGACGGCGTCCTGGTCTTCGCCGAGCCCGGCTCGCTGCCCGCCGACTCCGTCGAGCTGCTGATCGCCACCGTCCGGTCGCTGGACATGGCGGCGGTCCGGGAGCAGTTCCCGCCGACCTGACCGGCCGGCGGCGGTCAGCGCGGCACGGTGATCCGGTACTGCGCGATCTTGCGGTAGAGCGTGGCGCGGCCGATGCCCAGCTCCTCGGCGGCCCGGGTCAGCGTCGTGCCCGGCTCGGTGAGCACGCGCACGATCTCGTCCCGCTCCAGCCGCTCCAGCCGGGTGAGCGCGCGGCCGCCGCCGTCGAGCACCTCGGGGGCGAGGTGGTGCAGGTCCACGACGTCCGCCCGCGCCACCGCCTCCCGGACCACCCGGCGCAGCTGCCGGACGTTCCCGGGCCAGGCGCACCCGGTCAGCGCGCGGGCGGCGCGCGGGGTGAAGGCCACGGGGCGACGCCGCTCGGCGTGCGCGAGGAGGTGCGCCAGCGGCAGCACGTCCTCGGCCCGCTGCCGCAGCGGCGGCACCTCCACCACGGCGTCCACCAGCGGGGCCAGCTGCTCCGGGACCCCGGTGAAGTCCGGCGCGGTCAGCGCGACCGGCGGCGGCCCGCCACCGGCGCGGTGCACCTGGCTCAGGATCGCGGCGAGCTCCCCGGCGGCCCACGCCGGCAGGTCCTCGACGCCGGAGACGACGACGCAGACGTCGGGCGCGCGCAGCTCCGGCGTCCACAGCTCCAGCCACGGTGCGACGTCGGCGGCCTCGGGGGCCCGCGCGTGCAGGATCCGCGTGCGGGGCGAGAGCCGGCGCCGCACCAGGGCGGCCAGCGTGGACCGGCCGGCCCCGGCCTCCCCGACGACCGCGAGCAGCCGCCCCGCGGCGGTCGCGGCCTCGGCGGTGGCGACCGCGGCCCGCCAGCCGGCGGACACGCACGGGTCACCCACCTCCGGGAGGAGGTGCTCCCCGACGACGTGGACGAGCTCCCCGCGCGGGGCCGGCCGGACCACCCGCCCGGTCGACCGGACCAGCATGAGCGCGCTGGTCGCGTCCGCCGCCGCCTGGGCCAGCGCGAGGAGCAGCTCGGAGGAGGAGTCCGACCAGGTGGTGAGGTTGATGCTGCCGGCGAGCTCGCCGGTCACCTGGTCGAGGACCGGCGCCGCCGCGCAGGTGAACCCGCGCAGCTCCGTGCAGTAGTGGTCGGCGGCCCGGACGAGCGAGGGGGCGCGGTCGGCCAGGGACAGCCCGAGGCCGTTGGTCCCGGCGTTGCGCTCGGCGTAGGAGAAGCCCGGCGCGAGGTGCACCCGGTCCAGCGAGCGGCGGATGCCGGGGTCGCTGCACAGGCGGGCCAGGACCAGGCCGTCGCGGTCGGCGACCATCAGGCTCACCGGCTCGCCCGGGATCGTCGACTGCAGCCCGGTGAGCACCTGGGTGGCGCAGGCGTGCAGCAGCGAACCGGTGTCCAGGGAGCCGGTGAAGACCGGCGAGACCGCGTCGGGCGAAACGCCGTACTGCTCGCTGCGCCGCCAGGAGGCGCGCAACCGCGGAGCCGCCGACGGCGCCACCGCCAGGAGGTCGGCCGGGTCAGCGTCCACGGGGCCTCCCGAGCCGTGCGGTGGGCGCCGCCCCCGCGCGGGCGGCCCGGCCCAATGTACGTGCGGTGTGGGCCGCGCCACACGCTCGAGCTCCGCCGACGACGTTCCAAAGTGAGACACCGGCCCGCTTCTCGCGGCCTCCCCGGCTGCCTAGCGTCGCCGGTACAGCGTGACCGCTGTCACAGCCGAGCAGGGAGGCCGCAGGTGTACAGCAAGGACGGCGAGGACTACTTCATCGTCGACGCCCACATCGCCCTGTGGGACGCGCGACCGGAGAACCAGCGGAACGTGCACGGCAAGCAGTTCATCGACTGCTTCTACGACTACCACCGCAACCTCAGCCCCGAGTCCGAGGTGTGGTCCTACGAGGAGTACCTGTACCAGGGCGGCGAGCGGCTGATGCGCGACGTCTTCGTCGACGGGATCGTCGACCACGCCGTCTTCCAGCCGGCCCGGCTCGCCGAGTTCTACCACCGGGGGTTCGGCCAGACCGACGAGGCGTCGGCGCTGGCCGCGCAGCACCCGGACAAGCTGACGTACAACCACTACTGGGATCCGCGCGACGGCGAGAACGGGCTGGACCAGCTGCGCGCCGACGCCGAGCGCTTCGGCCTCAAGGGCGTGAAGCTCTACACCGCCGACTGGCACGGCGAGTCCCGTGGCTGGAAGCTGACCGACCCGATGGCCTACCGGTACTTCGAGGTCTGCCGCGAGGTGGGGATCACCAACATCCACATCCACAAGGGCCCGACGATCCGCCCGCTGGACCGCGACGCCTTCGACGTGGCCGACGTCGACCACGTGGCGACCGACTTCACCGACCTGACCTTCGTGGTGGAGCACTGCGGCCTGCCCCGGCTGGAGGACTTCTGCTGGATCGCCACCCAGGAGCCCAACGTGCACGCGGGGCTGGCCGTCGCGATGCCGTTCATCCACACCCGGCCGCGCTACTTCGCGCAGATCATCGGCGAGCTCCTGTACTGGGTGGGCGAGGACCGCATCCTGTTCTCCAGCGACTACGCGCTCTGGACGCCGAAGTGGCTGGTCGAGCGCTTCGTGGACTTCCAGATCCCGGAGGACCTCACCGAGTACGCGCCGCTCACCACCGCGACGAAGAAGAAGGTGCTCGGGCTCAACGCCGCACGGCTCTACGACCTCCCGGTGCCCGAGCGGCTGCGGCTGCCCGACGCCGGCGAGCCGGCCACCGGCCCGCGCGAGCCGGGCGCCGCCGACCTGGCGATGGCCGGCGGGGAGCGGCGGTGACCGCGGTCCTGCCGGACCTCGGCGCGGAGGTCCGGGCCGCGCTCGGCACCGTGGTCGACCCCGAGCTGGACGAGCCGATCACCGACCTCGGCTTCGTCCGCTCGGTCGACGTCGACGGCGCGGCCGTCGAGGTGCACCTGCGCCTGCCGACGTCGTTCTGCGCGCCCAACTTCGCCTGGCTCATGGCCTCGGACGCGCACGAGGCGGTGGCCGCCGTCCCCGGGGTGGCACGGGTCGTGGTGGCCCTCGACGACCACTCCGACTCCGGCCTCATCAACCGCGGCCTGGCCGCGGGCGCCGGCTACCGGGGCACGTTCGGCCACGAGGCCGAGGAGTCGCTCGACGAGCTCCGGGCGACCTTCGCCCGCAAGGCGCACACCGCGGCCATGGAGCGGGCGATCACCGGCCTGCTCCGCAGCGACCCGTCCCGCGCGGAGGCAGACGTCGCCGACCTCGTGCTCGGCGACCTGCCGACGGGAGCGCCGACGACGGTGGCGCTGCTGCGCCGCCGGGCCGCGCTCGGGCTGCCGGTGGACGCCGGTGCCCCGGTGCTCGTGGACGACGACGGGACCCGCCCGAGCCGGGAGCAGGCGCCGCTGCGGCTACGCCGGGCCCGCTCGGTGCGGATCTCCGTCGACGGCAACGCGCACTTCTGCCGCGGGCTGCTGGCCACCCGCTACCCGGGCGCGGAGGCCGACCAGGCGCCCCGCCCCGAGGACCGTCCCCTCATCCCCCTGAGCGTCGTGAAGGAGCCCACCCCATGAAGGCCGTCCGCGTCGTCGACTACCACCAGCCGCTGCAGATGGACGACGTCCCCGAGCCGGAGGTCACCGGCCCGCACGACGTCGTCGTGAAGATCGGCGGGGCCGGGGTCTGCCGCACCGACATCCATATCCTCGAGGGGCAGTGGGCCGAGAAGTCCGGCGTCGCGCTGCCGTACACGATCGGGCACGAGAACGCGGGGTGGGTGTCGGCCGTCGGCAGCGCCGTCACCAACGTCGCCGAGGGCGACAAGGTCATCCTGCACCCGCTGATGACCTGCGGGCTGTGCCGGGCCTGCCGGTCCGGCGACGACGTGCACTGCGAGAACTCCTCGTTCCCCGGCATCGACACCGACGGCGGGTACGCCGAGTACCTCCGGACGTCGGCGCGCAGCGTGGTCCGGATCGACGACGCGCTCGAGCCGGCCGACGTCGCCGCCCTGGCCGACGCCGGCCTCACCGCCTACCACGCGGTGGCCAAGGCGGCCCGGAAGCTGCGGGCCGGGGACCGCGTCGTGCTGATCGGCGCGGGCGGGCTCGGGCACATCGGCGTGCAGGTGATGGCCGCGCTCTCCCCGGCGCAGATCGTCGTCGTCGACCGCAACCCCGACGCGGTGAAGCTGGCGGTGGAGATCGGCGCGCACCACGGCGTCGTCGCCGACGGCGACCACGTCGAGGAGGTGCTCGAGCTGACCGGCGGGCACGG
Organism: Geodermatophilus sp. CPCC 205761; assembly: GCF_051383655.1. NCBI lineage: Bacteria > Bacillati > Actinomycetota > Actinomycetes > Geodermatophilales > Geodermatophilaceae > Geodermatophilus > Geodermatophilus sp. CPCC 205761. The sequence goes on along the minus strand of NZ_JALPKQ010000068.1, from coordinate 12,015 downwards.
CGCCGAGCAGGTCGTCGACTTCGTGGGTGAGAACGGGACGACGGCCGAGGGCATCCGGATGACCCGGCGGGCCGGCGACTACCACGTGGTCGGATACGGCGAGAACGTCGACGTCCCGACCATCGACCTCATCTCCACCGAGATCAACATCATCGGCAACCTGGTCGGCTCCTACAACGACCTGGTCGAGCTGATGGCGCTGGCCGCCCAGCAGAAGGTCACCCTGCACACCGCGAAGTACCCGCTGGAGGACTTCCAGACGGCCATCGACGACCTCTCGGCCGGGCGGGTGCGCGGCCGCGCGATCCTCGTCCCCTGAGAAAGGACCCCTCTGCCCCCCACCGCTCGCGAGCTCGCGGCGGGGCCCTGCAGAGGGGCCGTCAGCTCGAGAGGAGTAGCTCTTGATCTTCATCACCGCCAAGTTCCGCGTCCGCCCGGAGGACGCCGACGCCTGGCCCGAGATCAGCCGCGCGTTCACCGAGGCGACCCGTGCCGAGCCGGGCTGCCTGTGGTTCGACTGGTCCCGCAGCGTGGCCGACCCGACCGAGTACGTGCTCGTCGAGGCGTTCCGGAACGACGACGCCGCGAGCGCGCACGTCACGTCGGCGCACTTCAAGGCCGCCCAGAGCGACCTGCCGGCGCACCTGGCCGAGACCCCGCGGATCGTCAACGTCACGGTGCCGCAGGACGACTGGTCCGAGCTCGGCGAGCTGCGGGTCGACCGGGGCTGAGCCGGCCGCGGTCAGTAGCGGATGGTGCCGCGCGTGCCGCCGCCCACGGTGATCGCGTCGCCGGTGATCCCGGCGCTGCGCGGCGAGGCCAGGAAGGTGACGACGTCGGCCACCTCGGCGGGGGTCACCAGCCGGCCGGTGCTGGTGCCCGCGGCCATCTCCCGCGCGATCTCCTCGGCCGGCCGGCCCTCCCGCGCCGCCTGCTCGGCGATCGCCTGCGCCCGGCGCTCGGTCACCGTGATCCCGGGGTGGACGACGGTGACGGTGATCCCGGCCGGGCCCAGCTCGTCGGCGAGGTTGGCGGTCATCGCGGCGACGGCGACGTTGCGCACCGACCCGACCAGCGAGCCGGTGCGGACCGCGTTGAGCCCGCTGACGTTGATGATCCGGCCCCACCCGGCGGCGACCATGTGGGGGGCGACCGCCCGCGCGCAGCGCAGGTAGCCGAGCACCTTCGTCTCGACCTCGATCCGCAGGTCGTCGTCGGTGAGCTCGCCCAGTGGCGGCACGGGTCCCGCCGAGGCCGGCCGCGCGGCGGCGTTGACCAGGATGTCCACGCCCCCGAGCGTGCCGGCGACGCGGTCCACCAGTGCCCGGACGGCGTCGTCGTCGCGGGTGTCGGCGGGGCAGGGGAGCACCGTCGTGCCGTGCCGGCGGACCCGCTCGACGGCCGCCGCGAGCGCCTCCTCGCCCCGGGCCACCAGCGCGACGTCCACCCCCTCCGCGGCGAGGCCGTCGGCGACGGCCAGGCCGATGCCGCGGCTGGCGCCGGTCACGATCGCGCGCCGTCCGGTGAGCTGCAGGTCCACGGGGTCTCCTCGGGGGGTCGGTGGTCGGGGGCGTCGAGCAGGGTGAGGAAGGCGCGGGCGCTGGGCGTCGACTGCTCGCGAGGGGGGTGGACGAGGCTGATCGGGTGCCGCGCGGCGGGGTCGTCCACGGCGAGGACGGCGACACCGGCCGCGCCCCCGGCCGCGGAGGCGGGCACCAGCGCGGCTCCGAAGCCGAGGCCGGCGAACCGGACGACGGCGTCGGAGGTGCCCAGCTCGAAGGCCACCGACCGCACGACGCCGGCCCGCTCGAAGGCCGCGTCCACCCGCAGCCGGAGCCCGGACTCGCCGCGCATCTCGATCAGCGGGCCGGCCTCGGCCAGGTCGGCGAGCGCCGTCCTCTCCCGCCCGGCGAGGGGGTGGTCGCGGGCCACGACGGCGACCAGGGGTTCCTCCGCCAGGAGCCGGTGGACGACGCCCGGAGGGACCTGGTCGGCGAACAGGCCGACGAACGCGACGTCGAGTTCCCCGGTGCGGACGAGGTCGGCCATGTGCCGGCTCCCGGTGTCCTCGACGGCGATCTCCACCTGCGGGTGGCGCCGGTGGAAGGCGGCCAGCGTGCGCTCGACGAGCGCGACGCCGCGCCCGGCGGTCCCCACCACGCCCAGCCGCAGCCGCCCCGTCACCGCTCCGGAGAAGGCGGCGAGCTCGGCGCGGGCGACCTCGGCGCCCCGCAGCAGCGCCCGGGCGTGGGGGAGGAGGAGCTCCCCGGCCGGTGCCACGCGCACCGAGCGGCTCGTGCGGTGGAAGAGCGTCACCGCCAGTTCGCGCTCCAGGCGGGCCACCTGGGCGCTCAACGCCGACTGGACGACTGGCAGCGGGCCGCGGCGCGGGTGAAGCTGCGCTCCTCGGCGACGGCCACCACGTACTCCAGTTGCCGCAGGTCCATTCCCGTCTCCGATCGCTGAGGCCGCACCGACCTGGCGACAGTGTGGTCGCGGCGGCCGTCGAGGGCTCATGCCGACATGATTGTTGACAATCGTGTCGACGAGTTTAGGGTGGCAGGTGGAGGTCACGGGAGGTCGCCATGGAGGTCGCAACGCACGGCCGGGACGCCGCCGAGGATCGGCTGCGCGCGGCGATCACGCGCGGGGAGATGCCCCCGGGGCACCGCATGGTCGAGGCCGATCTCGCCGAGGACCTCGGGGTCACCCGCAACGCCGTCCGGCTGGCGATCGACGCGCTCATCGCCGAGGGGCTCGTCGAGCGGATCCCGAACCGGGGTGCCCGGGTGCGCACCGTGTCCGTCGCGGAGGCGATCGAGATCGTCGAGTGCCGCATGGTGCTCGAGGGCCTGCTCGCGGCGAAGGCGGCCGAGCGCATCACCGATGCGGAGATCGACCGGCTGCGCACCCAGACCGACGCCATGGAGCGGGCGGTGGCCGACGGTGACCTGCTCGAGTACTCGGCGCTGGTCGCGCAGCTGCACGCGCTCATCCGCGACGCCGCCCGGCAGGCCACCGCCGGACGGCTGATCGAGCGCCTGCAGGCGCAGATCGTGCGCCACCAGTTCCAGCTGTCCCTGCGGCCGGGCCGCGCCCGGCTCTCCTCCACCGAACTGCACCGGGTCGTCGAGGCCATCGCGGCCCGCGACCCCCGCGCGGCCGAGGCGGCGGCGCGCAGCCACCTGCAGAGCGTCGTCGCCGCCCTCGCCGAGTCCACTGCCCACTGATCCGCCCCGAACCCCGAGGAGCGCCCGTGTCCCACCCCTCCACCCGTCGGCCGATGGCCGGCGCACCCGCAGCCGGCCGCGTCGAGTCCGCGGGGGTGCCGGCATGAGAACCGTCGTCGTCACCGATCCGCCGCGGGCGGACGCCGGCGAGGCCGAGACGCTGGGTGGCTACGGCGTCGCCACCGTGCACGAGGCGCTCGGCCGGGTGGGGTACCTCGGCCCGGAGTACCGGCCCGCGTGGCCGGGTGCCCGGATCGGTGGCACCGCCGTCACGGTCGTCTGCTGGCCCGGGGACAACCTGATGATCCACGTCGCGGTCGAGCAGTGCCGGCCGGGCGACGTCCTCGTGGTGGCCACGAACTCGCCGTCGACCGACGGGCTGTTCGGAGAGCTGTTCGCCACCGCGCTGGCGCACCGCGGGGTGCGGGGCGTGGTCCTGGCCAGCGGCGTGCGTGACGTCGCGGAGCTGCGCGAGATGGGCTTCCCGGCCTGGTCGCGGGCGGTCAGCGCGCAGGGGTCGGTCAAGGCGACCGCCGGCGCGGTCAACGTGCCCGTCGTCCTGGGCGGCCAGACGATCCACGCAGGCGACGTCGTGCTCGCCGACGACGACGGCGTGATGGTCGTGCCCCGGGCCCACGTCGGCCGGGCGCTGACCGCCTCGCAGGCCCGGCTCGACAAGGAGGCCGCCGCGCGCGCCGCCTTCCGGTCCGGCGAGCTGGGGCTCGACCGCTACGGCCTGCGGGAGCGGCTGCCCGAGTTCGGCATCGAGTACGTGACCTACGAGGAGTACCGCACTGAGGCCGGCGGTGAGTGACGCCTCCGGCTACGACGACGCCGGCGTCCGCTGCACGATGATGCGCGGCGGCACCTCGCGGGGCCTGTACGTCGAGCCGGGCGACCTGCCCGCGGACCCCGGGGCCCGCGACGACCTGCTGCTGCGGCTCATGGGCACGCCCGACCCGCGGCAGATCGACGGCCTCGGCGGCGGGACGTCGCTGACCAGCAAGGTCGCCGTCGTCGGGTCGTCGGAGCACCCGGGGGCCGACGTCGACTACCTTTTCCTGCAGCTGGGGGTGGACGAGGCCACCGTCAGTGATCGGCAGAACTGCGGCAACATCCTGGCCGGCGTCGGGCCGTTCGCGGTCGAGCGCGGTCTGGTGCCCGCCGGCGCGGACGAGACGACCGTCCGGATCCGGATGGTGAACTCCGACAGCATCGCCGTCGCCACGTTCCCCACGCCGGGCGGCCGGGTCGAGTACCGCGGCGACGTGGCGATCGCCGGGGTGCCGGGTACGGCCGCGCCCGTGGTGCTCGCCTTCACCGACACCGAGGGGTCCGCGACCGGGAGCCTGCTGCCGACCGGCCACGTGCGTGACTCCGTCGACGGCGTCGAGGTCACCTGCGTGGACAACGGCATGCCGGTGGTGCTGGCGACGGCCGAGTCCTTCGAGCTGACCGGCTACGAGTCGCACGAGCAGCTGGCCGCCGACAGCGCGCTGCTGGAGCGGGTGGACGCGCTGCGCACCAAGGCGGGACAGCTCATGGGCCTCGGGGACGTGGCCAGCTCGTCGGTGCCCAAGACCGTGCTGCTCGCCCCGGCCCGGGACGGCGGTCAGGTGTGCACCCGGTCGTTCATCCCGGTGCAGCCGCACACCTCGATCGGCGTCCTGGCCGCGGTGAGCGTGGTGACCGGCATGCTCCTGCCCGGGGCGGTCGGGCACGAGCTCACCGCCGCCTGGGCCGCCGACCGGTCGCAGGTCGACGTCGAGCACCCGACCGGTCACCTGCTGGTCGACGTCGTCGTCGACGCCGGCTCCTCGCCACCCCGGGCGGTCCGCTCCGGTGTGGTGCGGACCGCGCGCAAGCTGTTCGACGGCACGGCGTTCCCCCGGGCCGCCGTCGAGGGGAGCGCCCGGTGACCGCGCGCATCGCCCTCCTCGGGCTGGGTGAGGCCGGGTCGGAGATCGCCCGCGACCTCGTCGCGGCCGGCGCCGACGTCCGCGGCTACGACCCCGAGGGCATCGTGGTCGAGGGTGTGCAGCCCCGCGGCAGCGAGGCCGAGGCGGTCGCCGACGCCGACCTGGTGCTCAGCGTGAACAGCTCGCACGACGCCGGGACGGCGCTGGTCAACGCGCTGCCGGCGCTGCGCCCCGGCACCGTCTGGGCCGACCTGAACACCGCCTCCCCCGGGGTGAAGACGGCGCTGGTGGACCGGCTCGCCGGCCGCGACGTCCCCGTCGTCGACGTGGCGCTCATGTCGCCGGTGCCCGGCAAAGGGGTGCGCACCCCGATGCTGGTCTCCGGCGAGGGCGCGGACCGCTACGCCGAGGTCCTCGCCGGGTTCGGGGCCGAGGTCACGATCCAGCCCGGTCCGGCCGGGGAGGCGATCTCCCGCAAGCTGCTGCGCAGCGTCTTCTACAAGGGGCTGGCCGCCGCGGTCGTCGAGGCGCTGGCCGCGGCCGAGGCCGCCGGCTGTGCCGACTGGCTGCGGGACAACATCGGCGCGGAGCTGGCCGGCTTCGACGAGCGGACCATCGACCGGTTGGTGGACGGCACCCACCGGCACGCCCGGCGCCGCGCGGACGAGATGACCGCCGCCACCGACCAGCTCACCGAGCTCGGCGTGCCGCCACGGATCGCCGCCGCCGCCCGCGACCTGCTGGTCGACCTGCGCGACCGGCAGGACACCTGATCGCTGCGCCCGGACGGCGCCCGGACCACCGACCCGACGCGAGGAGAGACCGCATGATCATCGACTGCCACGGCCACTACACCACCGCCCCGGCGCCGCACACCGCCTGGCGCGAGGAGCAGAAGGCGGCGTTCGGCGCCGGCGAGCAGCCGCCGCCCTACCCGGAGATCTCCGACGACGAGATCCGCGAGACGATCGAGGGCAGTCAGCTGCGCCTGATGGCCGAGCGGGGCATCGACCTGACCGTCTTCTCGCCGCGCGCCTCGGCGATGGGCCACCACGTGGGCGACGAGGCCGTGAGCACCCGCTGGGCGCAGGTCAACAACGACCTCATCGCGCGAGTGGTGGCGCTCTACCCGGACTCCTTCATCGGCGTCTGCCAGCTCCCGCAGTCGCTCGACGTGCCCATCGCCTCGTCGGTGGCCGAGTTGCGGCGGTGCGTGGAGGAGCTCGGCTTCGTCGGGTGCAACCTCAACCCCGATCCGAGCGGTGGCCACTGGACGTCGGCCCCGCTGACCGACCGCAGCTGGTACCCGTTCTACGAGGCGATGGTCGAGCTCGACGTGCCGGCGATGGTGCACGTGTCCGCGGTGACCAACAAGAACTTCCACGCCACCGGGTCCCACTACCTCAACGCCGACACCACGGCGTTCATGCAGCTCGTGCAGGCCGACCTGTTCACGGACTTCCCCGAGCTGCGGCTGGTCATCCCGCACGGTGGCGGAGCGGTGCCCTACCACTGGGGCCGTTTCCGCGGGCTCGCCGACATGCTCGGCCGGCCCGCCGTCGAGGAGGCGGTGATGGGCAACGTCTTCTTCGACACCTGCGTCTACCACCAGCCGGGCATCGACCTGCTGTTCGACGTCATCGACATCGACAACATCCTGTTCGGCTCCGAGATGGTCGGCGCCGTCCGGGGGATCGACCCGCGGACCGGCCAGTACTTCGACGACACCCGGCGCTACGTGGAGGCGCTCGACCTGACGCCGGAGGACCGCGAGAAGGTGTTCGAGGGCAACGTCCGCCGGGTGTACCCGCGGCTCGACGCCGCGCTGACGGCCCGCAACCGGTGACCGGACCCTCCGGCAGGCGGTGTCCGGGCTGCCCCCGCCGGGGCCCGTCCATCACCGATCGCGATGCCTGGGGCCACATCATGGTGTTGGACCGATGAACCGGCTTCTCCGACGCTGGGCTGTGGAACGCGAGCCACGACCACGCTCGTCGTCCGGACCGCACGCACCCCCGGACCGTTGACTGGAGAGGTCATGCCCCCGCTGCACGAGATCGCCCATCTGGCCCATGTGGAGCTCCGCACGCCGGTGCTCGAGGAGAGCGTCGAGTTCTTCACCCGGTACCTCGGGATGACGGAGAACGGGTCGGCCGGCGACTCGGTCTTCCTCCGCGCGTGGGACGACTACGAGCAGGCCACCATCAAGCTCACGGCGCACACGACCTCCGGCGTCGGGCGCACGAACCTGCGCGCGGCCGGCCCCGAGGCGTTGCAGCGGCGGGTGGCCGAGATCGAGGCGACCGGGCGCGGGATCGGCTGGCAGGACGGCGACCCGGGCTACGGGCCGACCTACGTCTTCACCGACCCCGACGACCACGAGTTCGGTCTCTACTACGAGTCGGAGTGGTACAGCCCGCCGGAGGGGTTGAAGCCGTCGCTGAAGAACCAGGCCCAGGCCTACCCCTCCTACGGCGTGGCGGTGCGGCGGCTGGACCACATCAACTACCTCGGGGTCGAGCCGGTGGTGAACCGGGACTTCCTGCGCGACACCCTCGGTGCGCTGGTGACCGAGCAGATCGTGCTGGACGACGGCACCGTCGCCGGCAGCTGGACCACCTTCACCAACAAGACCTACGACGCCGTCTACACCCGCGACTGGACGCAGACCCCCGGCCGGCTGCACCACATCGCCTTCGCCGTCGACTCGCGGGACGGCATCCTGCGCGCCGCCGACATCGCCCTCGAGCAGGGCGTGCACATCGAGACCGGCCCGCACAAGCACGCCATCCAGCAGACCTTCTTCCTCTACGTCTGGGAGCCGGGCGGGAACCGGATCGAGCTGTGCAACGCCGGCGCGCGGGTGCTGCTGGCCCCCGACTGGCAGCCGGTGGACTGGACCGAGGCCGAGCGGGCCAAGGGGCAGGCGTGGGGGCTGACGACCATCGACACCTTCCACACCCACGGCACGCCGCCGGTCGGGTGACCGCCTCGGGCTCGTAGCGCGGGACACGCCGTCCACATGTGGTGGCGGGGACTTGTCGGATCCTCCACATATGGTGGTGGTGCAGCTGGTCCGGAACGCTCTCCTCGAGCGGACCGGGGCAAGAGGGAACCCGGTGCGAGTCCGGGACTGTCCCGCAGCGGTGAGTGGGAACGACCGCCGTCACAGGCACTGGGTGCGATCCACTTGGGAAGCGACGGCCAGTAGGAGCCGACGAGAGTCGGCGTGCCCGCGAGTCCGAAGACCTGCCAGCCGCACCGCGCACGCCCGTGCGCGGTCGTCCGGGACCCCGGGGATCGGGTCCGTCGGACAGCCCCGGCCGCGTCCGGCGCTGGCGGCCTCCCTCCTCGCCCGGACTCCGGAGCTCACGAGGAGCGAGCGAGCAGATGACCCTCACCGACCAGCCGGCCCAGGCCCCGGCCGCGACGCGCAGCACCATGCAGGTGCGCAAGCGCAGCGGCGACCTGGAGCCGGTCGACGTCAACAAGATCGTCCGAGCCGTCGAACGGTGGTGCGACGACCTCACCTGGGTCGACCCGCTGCGCGTGGCCACCCGCACCATCAGCGGCCTCTACGACGGCGCGACCAGCGCGGAGCTGGACCGGCTGTCCATCCGGACCGCCGCCGAGATGACCGGCGAGGAGCCCGAGTACTCCCGGCTGGCCGCCCGGCTGCTGGCCAACTACGTGCGCAAGGAGGTCGCCGGCCAGGGCATCGCCTCGTTCAGCCAGAGCATCGCGCTCGGGCACGCCGAGGGGCTGATCGGCGACGCGACGGCGGCCTTCGTCGCCAAGCACGCGCGCAAGCTGGACGACGCCGTCGACCCCGACGCCGACCGCCGCTTCGAGTACTTCGGGCTGCGCACCGTCGCCGACCGCTACCTGCTGCGGCACCCGGTCACCCGGCTGGTCGTCGAGACGCCGCAGTACTGGCTGCTCCGGGTGGCCTGCGGGCTGTCGCGGACGCCGGCCGAGGCGATCGGCTTCTACCGCCTGATGAGCTCGCTGGCCTACCTGCCGAGCTCGCCGACGCTGTTCAACTCCGGCACCCGGCACACCCAGATGAGCTCCTGCTATCTCGTCGACTCGCCCCGCGACGAGCTCGGCTCCATCTACGAGCGGTACGCCCAGATCGCGGCGCTGTCCAAGTTCGCCGGCGGCATCGGCGTCTCGTGGTCGCGGGTGCGCTCCCGCGGCGCGCTGATCCGCGGCACCAACGGCCGCTCCAACGGCATCGTGCCGTGGCTGCGCACGCTCAACGCCTCGGTGGCCGCGGTCAACCAGGGCGGCCGGCGCAAGGGCGCGGCCTGCGTCTACCTCGAGCCGTGGCACCCCGACGTCGAGGAGTTCCTCGAGCTGCGCGACAACACCGGCGAGGACGCCCGCCGCACCCACGACCTCAACCTGGCCAACTGGGTGCCCGACGAGTTCATGCGCCGGGTGGAGGCCGACGAGCCGTGGTCGCTGATCGACCCCGACGAGGTGCCCGAGCTGCCCGACCTGTGGGGCGAGGAGTTCGACCGCGCCTACCGCGCCGCCGAGGCCGCCGGCCGGTTCGTCCGCCAGGTGCCGGCCCGCGAGCTCTACGGCCGGATGATGCGCACCCTCGCCCAGACCGGGAACGGCTGGATGACGTTCAAGGACGCCGCCAACCGCACCTGCAACCAGACCGCCCGCCCGGGCAACGTCGTGCACCTGTCCAACCTGTGCACCGAGATCGTCGAGGTCTCCAGCGACGCGGAGACGGCGGTCTGCAACCTGGGCTCGGTCAACCTGGCCGCCCACCTGGAGCGCGCGGCCGACGGCGCCGCGACCGGCGTGGACTGGGCGCGGCTGCGCGCCACCGTCACCACCGCGGTCGGCTTCCTCGACCGGGTCATCGACATCAACTACTACCCGAGCGCGCAGGCCGCGGCGAGCAACCCGCGGTGGCGGCCCGTGGGGCTGGGCGTCATGGGGCTGCAGGACGTGTTCTTCGCCCTGAAGCTGCCGTTCGACGGCGCCGCGGCCCGCGAGCTGTCCACCCGGATCGCCGAGGAGGTGTACCTGACCGCGCTGGAGACCTCGGCCGCGCTGGCCGCCGAGCACGGCCCGCACCCGGCCTTCGCCGACACCCGGGCGGCCGACGGGGTGCTGCAGCCCGACCTCTGGGGCCCCGTCCCGACCCGGACCGGGCGGTGGGACCGGCTGCGGGCCGCCGTCGCCGAGCACGGCCTGCGCAACTCCTTGCTCGTCGCGATCGCGCCGACGGCGACCATCGCCTCGATCGCCGGCTGCTACGAGTGCATCGAGCCGCAGGTCTCCAACCTGTTCAAGCGGGAGACGCTGTCGGGTGAGTTCCTCCAGGTCAACGGCGCACTGGTGGCCGAGCTCAAGCGGCTCGGCGGCTGGACCGAGCAGACCCGCGAGGCGCTCAAGCGCGCCGAGGGCTCGGTGCAGGGGCTGACCGACCTGCCGGCGGAGACCCGGCAGCTGTTCCGGACGGCGTGGGAGCTGCCGCAGAAGGCGCTCATCGACCTGGCCGCCGCCCGGGCGCCGTACGTGGACCAGAGCCAGTCGCTCAACCTGTTCCTGGCCAGCCCGACCATCGGGAAGTTGTCCTCGATGTACCTCTACGCCTGGAAGTCCGGGCTCAAGAGCACCTACTACCTGCGCTCCCGCCCGGCCACGCGGATCCAGCAGGCGACGGTCGGGGTGCGGTCGGAGGCGGCGGTCGCCTGCTCCCTGGAGAACCCGGAGAGCTGCGAGGCCTGCCAGTGACCACCCCGCTCGCCCCCGAGGAGACCTCGATGCTGCTCGACCCGGGCATGGAGCTCACGCTCCGGCCGATGCGCTACCCGCACTTCTACGACCGCTTCCGCGACGCGATCAGGAACACCTGGACCGTCGAGGAGGTCGACCTGCACTCCGACCTGGCCGACCTCGCCCGGCTCACCCCGGCAGAGCGGCACCTGGTCGGCCGGCTGGTCGCGTTCTTCGCCACCGGCGACACGATCGTGGCGAACAACCTGGTGCTCAACCTCTACCAGCACGTCAACTCGCCCGAGGGCCGGCTGTACCTGTCGCGGCAGCTGTTCGAGGAGGCGGTGCACGTCCAGTTCTACCTGACGCTGCTGGACACCTACGTGCCCGACGAGGCCGAGCGGCACGAGGCCTTCGCCGCCGTCGAGAGCATCCCGTCGATCAAGCGCAAGGCCGACTTCTGCTTCCGCTGGATCGACTCCCTCGGCGAGCTCGACGAGCTGCGCACCCGCGACGACCGGCGGGCGTTCCTGCTCAACCTCATCTGCTTCGCGGCCTGCATCGAGGGGCTGTTCTTCTACGGCGCCTTCGCCTACGTCTACTTCCTGCGCTCCCGCGGCCTGCTCAACGGGCTGGCCAGCGGGACCAACTGGGTGTTCCGGGACGAGTCGATGCACATGGCCTTCGCCTTCGACGTCGTCGACACCGTCCGGCGGGAGGAGCCGGACCTGTGGGACGACGAGCTGGAGGCGCAGGTCGGCGCGATGCTGGCCGAGGCGGTCGAGTGCGAGTACCGGTTCGCCGAGGACCTGCTCGGCGGGGGAGTGCCCGGGATGAGCCTGCCGGACATGCGCGCCTACCTCGAGCACGTGGCCGACCGGCGGCTGGAGCTGCTGGGCATCCCGCCGCGTTACGGCTCGCGCAACCCGTTCGGCTTCATGGAGCTGCAGGACGTGCAGGAGCTGTCCAACTTCTTCGAGCGGCGGGTGTCGGCCTACCAGGTCGGCGTCGCGGGCACCGTGTCCTTCGACGACACCGATTTCTGAGCGCACCCCGAGGGGGCAGAAATGGCCATTTCTGCCCCTCGGGGCCGCCTGCGGTCAGGAGTCGATGTTGGCCAT
>NZ_JALPKQ010000067.1:0-21660 GCF_051383655.1 Geodermatophilus sp. CPCC 205761 | reverse complement strand
ACAGAAAAAGAGATGTCACGCGTCCACTGTGCGGTTCTGAACGCACGCACCGCCCCCCACCCCGCACACCGGTGCGGATGGGGCCCGGAGCGAACAAGTTCACAGCGTTACGGCGGCCATGGCGAGAGGGAAACGCCCGGTCTCATTCCGAACCCGGAAGCTAAGCCTCTCAGCGCCGATGGTACTGCCCCGGAGACGGGGTGGGAGAGTAGGACGCCGCCGGACAACCATTCCCGAAAGGGCCCGCAGCCTCGCGCTGCGGGCCCTTTCGCATCCCCCCGGCCATGCCGGGGCCGGGCCCGTCCGCACCGAACCTCCCGCCCCCCGGCGATCTCCGCGGAAACCGCCGACAGGGCGGGCGCCGGGCGCGGGCGCCGGGCCAGGAGGGGGCGCGCTCCGCGGCCGTCGTTCGCGGCTTTCCGCACCGGATGTCCGGTCTGTTCCGGCGGTTTCCGCGGAAAACGACGGGTTGGGGCGGGGTCAGCGGCGGGGACGGGGCTCCTTGGTGGTCGCTCCCACGTTGTCGGCCAGCCAGGTGTTGAGCGCGGTGAGGTCCCGCCAGCCGGCCCTCACCTCGTCGAGGGCGCGGCGGTCGTGCAGCCAGTCGGCCGGGTCCCAGCGCCGGCCCGCGTGCAGCGACTTGTGGCGCAGGAGGTCCGAGCGGTCGCCGTCCGACGGGAAGCCGGAGGGAACGCGGGTGAGCCGCTCACCACCGATCTCCCAGCCGGCGCCCTTCAGCCGCTCCACCTCGGTGCTCAGGCGACCGCCCTGGACGTCGTCGGCCACGGCGCGGCGGTAGCGGGCCACCTGGTCGGACTCCAGTCGCCAGGCCCCGCCGGCGATCATCAGGCCCTCGGCCGACAGCTGCACGTACCAGGCGCCGGTGCCGCGCCCCTCCGGGTGCACCACGGCACCCTGGTGGGTCTTGTACGGCGTCTTGTCATGGCTGAAGCGGACGTCGCGGTACGGGCGGAACAGCTTCGCCGGACCGAACTCGCCGGCCAGTTCGTCGACCAGGGCCTGCAGGGGCGCCTTCACGCAGGTGTCGTAGGCGTCGCGGTGCCGGGTCCAGTAGGTCTTGCTGTTGTCGGCCTCCAGCCCCTCGTAGAAGACCAGGCCCTCGTCCGGGAACCCCTCGAAGCTCACTCGTCCGCCCCCTCCAACAACGCGTGCCAGCGCACCTCGCGCAGCGGCGCGGACCCCGTGTCCAGCGTCCGCACCCAGCCGTCCCGCCCCCAGCCGGCCGACTCGAAGAAGTCCGCCGACGCGCGGTCCTCCTCCAGCAGCCACGTCTGCAGCCGGGCCGCACCGGTGCCCCGCGCGAGGTCCGCGACCGCCGCCAGGAGCCGGCTGCCGTGGCCGCGGCGTCCCCACCGGGGCTCGACGAGCAGCGCGGCGACCTCGGTGGTGGGACCGGCCGGGTGCGGTGCCTCGCCGGCACCCAGTTCCGGCGGGCCGTAGGCGGCGAACCCCACCACGCTGTCCTGCTCCAGGGCGACCAGCACGCCGTGGGCGGGTGTGGGCGGGGCGGTCACCGCGGCGCGCCACGAGGTCGTGACGGCGTCGTCGTCCCAGGCGTCGAGGACCTCGGCCGGGAGGACGGCGCGGTACGCCGTCCGCCAGGTGACCGCCTGCACCCGCGCGATCGCCGCGGCGTCCTCGGGCCGGGCCGGGCGCACCGCCACGTCCGCGCTGCCGGTCAGCCGCGGGAACGGCGAGGTCGGGTCCACGCGGGGCAGCGTAGGGGCCGTCCCGATCTGTCGGACCCACCCGGCAGGATCTGCGTCCGTGACCGCCCCCGCCGTCGACCGGCTCCCGGCTGCGCTCGCCCGGCGCATGGCCCTCGCGGCGCAGGGCTTCGCCGAGCCGCGCCCCACCGCCGTCGTCGACGGCCGGCACCTGCGGCGGACGGTCGGCCGCCTCGCCGTGGTGCAGATCGACTCGGTGAACGTGCTGTCCCGGTCGCACTACCTGCCGGCGTTCAGCCGGCTGGGCCCCTACCGGCGGGCGGCCCTCGACGACCTCGCCGGCCGCCGTCGGGAGGTCTTCGAGTACTGGGCGCACGAGGCGTCGTTCCTGCCCGTCCGGCTGCACCCGTACCTGCGCTGGCGCATGGCGGCCGCGGAGGAGCACGCGTGGGGGTCGATGGTGCGGATCCAGCGGGAGCGGCCGGGCTACGTGGCCGAGGTGCTGGACCGGGTGCGGGAGGGCGGTCCGCTCAAGGCCGGCGACCTCGCCGAACCCCGGCCGGACCGGCCCGGGAGCATGTGGAACTGGCATGCCGGCAAGGTGGCGCTCGAGTGGCTCTTCTACACCGGCGTCCTCACCACCCGCGGCCGGACGGCGGGGTTCGAGCGCGTCTACGACCTCACCGAGCGGGTGCTGCCGACGGCGGTGGTGCAGGCGCCGACCCCCGAGCCGGCGGAGGCGGTGCGGGAACTCGTCCGGACGGCGGCCCGCGCGCTCGGCGTGGCCACCGAGCGCGACCTCCGCGACTACTTCCGCCTGCGGCCGGCCGCCGCTCGCGCCGCCATCGCCGAACTGACCGAGGCCGGGGAGCTGCTGCCGGTGGACGTCGCCGGCTGGGGAGCGCCCGCCTGGGTGCACCCGGACGCGCGACGTCCCCGCTGGGTGCGGGCCCGGGCGCTGCTGAGCCCCTTCGACTCGCTCGTGTGGGAGCGGCCGCGGGTCGAGCGCATCTTCGGGTTCCGCTACCGGCTGGAGATCTACACGCCGGCGGCCAAGCGGGTGCACGGTTACTACGTGCTCCCGTTCCTGCTCGGTGACCGGCTGGTCGCCCGCGTCGACCTCAAGGCCGACCGGCAGGCGGGCGTGCTGCGCGTGCAGTCGGCGTTCGCCGAGGCGGGCGTCGACCGGGCCGAGGTCGCCGCCGCGCTCGCCGAGGAACTGGCGCTGCTGGCCGGCTGGCTGGAGCTCGAGGCGGTCGCCGTCGCCGAGCGGGGCGACCTCGCCGCCGATCTCGCCGCCGCCGTGGCGTGAGGGACCCACTCAGCCCGCGGGCAGCCCGGCGAGCCGCAGCACGACCGCCAGCCCGGCCGGGCTTCCCGGCCACGCCCGTCGGAGCCGGTCGGCGCCGGCGCTGCGCACCACCGAGCGCAGCGCCAGCGCCACCACGACCACGTCGTCGGCGTAGCCGAGCACCGGGACGACGTCCGGCACCAGGTCGACCGGCGACAGCAGGTAGGCCAGCAGCGCCCAGAGCCGCCACCGGACCCTGCGCGGCAGGCTGCGGTCGGCCGCGAGCCGCCGCACCAGCCGGACCAGGTCGGGCAGCAGGCGCAGCGCCTCGTGCACGGTCAGGTCCGGCGGCCGGGTCCGCCAGAGCACGAGGAGGAGACCGCCCCACACCAGGAGCAGGCCTCCGGCGGCCGCCACGGGCACCTCCCACCACACCACGGTGACGAGTCTGACCGGTGGGGCTGGAGCGACCCCGCGGTGACCCGGGTCGCGGCCCGGTGTCGGTGTCCGGCCGTAGTCTCGGGCGCGTGGCAAGCGCAACCGACGGGCCGATCGACACCCAGTACGAGGACCTGCTGCGCCGGGTGCTCGAGCACGGCACCCCCAAGGAGGACCGCACCGGCACCGGCACGGTGAGCCTGTTCGGGGAGCGGCTGCGCTACGACCTCTCCGAGCGGTTCCCGCTCGTCACCACCAAGCGCGTCCACTTCAAGTCGGTCGCCTACGAGCTCCTGTGGTTCCTCCGCGGCGACTCCAACGTCGGCTGGTTGCGCGACAAGGGCGTGACCATCTGGGACGAGTGGGCCTCCCCGGAGGGCGAGCTGGGCCCCGTCTACGGCGTGCAGTGGCGTTCGTGGCCGGCGCCGGGGGGCGAGCACATCGACCAGATCGGCGCCGTCCTGGAGACGCTGCGCAGCGACCCGGACTCCCGGCGGATGCTGGTCTCGGCGTGGAACGTCGCCGCCCTGCCGGACATGGCCCTGGCCCCCTGTCACGCCCTGTTCCAGTTCTACGTGGCCGACGGCCGGCTGTCCTGCCAGCTCTACCAGCGCAGCGCCGACCTCTTCCTGGGCGTGCCGTTCAACATCGCCAGCTACGCGCTGCTCACCCGCATGGTCGCCGACCAGGTCGGCCTCGCCCCCGGTGACTTCATCTGGGTCGGCGGCGACTGCCACGTCTACAGCAACCACGTCGAGCAGGTCACCGAGCAGCTGTCCCGCGAGGTGCTGCCGTTCCCGGCCCTGGAGCTCGCCCCGGCGCCGTCGCTGTTCGACTACACCTACGAGCACTTCACGCTGAAGGACTACCGGCACCACCCGGCCATCCGCGCCGCGGTCGCGGTGTGACCATCGGGCTGGTCTGGGCCCAGGCGCGCGGCGGTGTGATCGGCGCCGACGGCGGCCTGCCCTGGCACCTGCCCGAGGACCTCCGGCTGTTCCGCGAGCTCACCACGGGCGGCACCGTCGTCATGGGCCGGCGCACCTGGGAGTCCCTGCCCGAGCGGTTCCGGCCGCTGCCCGGGCGGCGGAACGTCGTCCTGACCTCCGATCCGTCGTGGGCGGCCGACGGCGCGTACCCGGCGGGGTCGGTGGCGCAGGTGCTCGCCGAGCACGACGGCCCCCTGTGGGTGATCGGCGGCGGCCGCGTGTACGCCGCGTTCCTGCCGCACGCCGACCGGCTCGTCGTCACCGACGTCGACACCCACGTGGACGGTGACACGTGGGCGCCGGAACTCGGTCCGGAGTGGCGGCGGGTGTCCCGGGAGCCGCGGGACGGGTGGTCGACGTCGACCACGGGGCTGCGGTACGCGGTGTCGGAGTACGCCCGACGGGACGCCGACGGCGGCGTGCCGTCCGGAGCGGGTCGGTAGATTCTCCCCATGACCAGCGACCCCGCCCGGCCCTTCGGGCGCGTTCTGACGGCGATGGTCACCCCGTTGGCCGACGACGGCTCGATCGACCTGGCCGGGGCCCAGGAACTGGCCGCCCACCTGGTCGACCGGGGTGGCCACGACGGCCTCGTCATCGCCGGGACGACGGGGGAGTCGCCGACCCTCAGCGACGCCGAGCAGCGCGCCGTCCTCGAGGCGGTGCTCGACGCGGTCGGCGACCGCGCCACGGTCGTCGCCGGAGTCGGCACCAACGACACCGCCCACTCGATCGACAAGGCGCGGGACGCCGAACGGCTCGGCGCCCACGGCCTCATGGTCGTGACGCCGTACTACAACAAGCCCCCGCAGGCCGGCCTGCTGCGGCACTTCACGGCCGTCGCCGACTCGACCGACCTGCCGGTGATGCTCTACGACATCCCGCCGCGGACCGTCGTCCCCATCGAGGTGGAGACCCTGGTCCGGGCCGCGGAGCACCCGCGGATCGTCGCGGTCAAGGACGCCAAGGGCGACCTCGGCGCGGTCGCCTGGACCCTCGCCCGGACCGACCTCGCGTACTACAGCGGCGAGGACATGCTCAACCTCCCGCTGCTGGCCCTCGGCGCGGTCGGCGTGGTGAGCGTCGTCGGGCACCTGGTCGGGTCCCGGCTGGCCGAGCTGATCGCCGCGGTCGAGTCCGGCGACCTGGTGAAGGCCCGGGCGGTCAACGAGAGCCTCCTGCCGGTGTACACCGGGGTCTTCCGCACCCAGGGCGTCATCCTGGTCAAGGCCGCCCTGCGCGAGCTCGGCCTGCCGTCCGGACCGGTCCGGCCGCCGCTGGTCGACGCCACGCCCGAACAGGTCGCCACGCTCCGCGCGGATCTCGCCGCGGGCGGGGTGGCCCTGTGACGGCGGGCGCCACCCAGCCGCACCTGGACCTGCAGGCCCCGCCCGCGCTGCCGACCGGCGGCCTGCGGGTGATGGCGCTGGGCGGGCTCGGCGAGATCGGCCGCAACATGGCCGTCCTGGAGTTCGAGGGCAAGCTGCTGGTCATCGACTGCGGCGTCCTCTTCCCGGAGCCCGAGCAGCCCGGCGTCGACCTGATCCTCCCGGACTTCGGCGTGATCGAGCACCGGCTGGACGACGTCGTCGCCGTGGTGCTCACCCACGGGCACGAGGACCACATCGGCGCCATCCCGTACCTGCTGCGCATGCGCGAGGACCTCCCGCTGGTCGGCTCGCGGTTCACGCTGGCGCTGGTCAAGGCCAAGCTGCGGGAACACCGGCTCGACCCGGTGCTGGTGGAGGTGGCCGCCGGGGACGACCACCTGGCCGGGCCCTTCCACTGCGAGTTCATCAGCGTCAACCACTCGATCCCCGACGCGCTGGCCGTCGCCGTCCACACGCCGGCCGGCGTCCTGGTGCACACCGGCGACTTCAAGATGGACCAGCTGCCGCTCGACGGCGTCCTCACCGACCTCGGCGCCTTCGCCCGGCTCGGGCTCGAGGGCATCGACCTGCTGCTGGCCGACTCGACCAACGCCGAGGTGCCCGGCTTCGTCACCTCCGAGCGGGCGATCGGCCCGGTCCTCGAGGACGTCTTCCGCCGCGCGACCCAGCGGCTGATCGTCTCCAGCTTCGCCAGCCACGTGCACCGCATCCAGCAGGTCCTCGACGCCGCGGAGATGCACGGCCGCAAGGTCGCCCTCGTCGGCCGGTCGATGGTCCGCAACATGGGGGTGGCCCGCGACCTCGGCGTGCTGCGGGTGGCGCCCGGGCTCATGGTCTCCCTCGACGAGGCGACGTCGATGCCGCCCGAGCAGGTCGTGCTGATCAGCACCGGATCGCAGGGGGAGCCGCTGTCGGCGCTGGGCCGCATGGCCCGCGGCGAGCACCACCAGGTCACGATCGAGGCCGGCGACACCATCGTGCTCGCCTCCTCCCTGGTGCCGGGCAACGAGACCGCCGTCTACAAGGTGATCAACGGCCTGGCCCGGCTCGGCGCGACCGTCGTCCACAAGGAGACGGCGATGGTGCACGTCTCCGGGCACGCGCCGGCCGGCGAGCTGCGCACGCTGCTCAACGTGGCCCAGCCCCGGCACCTCATGCCGGTGCACGGGGAGTGGCGGCACCTGCGCGCCCACGCCGCGCTGGCCGAGCAGACCGGCATGGCGGCCGACCGGGTGCTGCTGGCCGAGAACGGCGTGGTCGTCGACCTCGTCGACGGCAAGGCCTCGATCGTGGGCAGCGTGCCGGTGGGCGACGTCTACGTCGACGGCCTCAACGTCGGCGACGTGGGGGAGGAGTCGCTGCAGGAGCGGCGCATCCTCGGCGACGAGGGGTTCGTCGCGCTCACCGTCGTCATCGAGCCCTCGACCGGCACCATCGTGCGGCCGGTCCACCTGTCCGCCCGCGGTTTCGCCGACGACCCGGCCGTGTTCGACCCGGCGCTGGAGCTGGTCGAGGACGTGCTGCGGCGCACCCTGGCCGACGGCGAGACCGATCCGCACCGGCTCTCCCAGGTGATCCGCCGGACGATCGGCAAGTGGGTCTCCGACACGCACCGCCGTCGTCCGATGATCATCCCCACCGTCCTCGAGGTGTGACGGAGGACCCGCCTCCGTCCTCTCTCGGCTCGATCGGCGTGACGTCCGCGTCGGCGGGCAGGTCGAAGCCCCACACCCGGGCGTGGATCAACGACGACCTCGCCGAGGCGCGCGGCGGTCGGCACGACGGGTTCCGAGGTGATCGGGGTCGGCCAGATGGCGTCCGGCGACGTCGAGGGAGTGACCGGGCCCCGACCGTCGGTGGCGGACACGATGGTCCGCCTGCCGTCGTCAGGGCTCCGTGGCCCTTACCGTCTGACGCATGCCTGCTCGCACGACGACGACCCGCTCGTCGGGTCGGTCGCCTGCGCGCGGCCGCTCCGGATCCGGGTCGACCGCGTCCAAGAAGCGACCGCCCGCGAAGCGGTCGGCGGCCGGAGGGCGCAAGCCCGCCGCCCGCAAGCCGGCCCCGAGGAAGTCCGGCCCCGGCCTGTGGGGCGTCGTCAGCGGCGGCTGGTCGCTGCTCGCCCGCGGCGCCGGCGGCCTGGCCCGGTCGGTGGCCCGCCCCGAGGAGGCCGAGCCGCTCGCGCCCGAGCACCGCCGCGACGGCGTCGGCCTGGCCGTGCTCGGCCTGGCCGTCGTGCTCGGCGCGGCGGCCTGGACCAACGGCATCGGACCGGTCGGCGCCGCGCTCGCCGACGGGGTGCGCTGGGTCGTCGGCTCCCTGGTGCTCGTGCTGCCGGTCGTGCTGTTCTTCGCCGCCCTGCGCCTGCTGCGCCGCGGCCCACGCCCGGAGGCCCGCGGCCGGCTGACCATCGGCTGGCTGTGCGTCGTCGTGTCGGTGCTCGGCATCGCGCACGTCGTCGGTGAGCCCGGCTCCCCGGCCGCGGGGCGCCCAGGTACCGGTGGCCTGATCGGCTGGGCGGCCGGCACGCCGCTGATCGCCGGTGTGGGCAGCGTCGTCACCGTCGTCCTCCTCGTCCTCATGGCGTTCTTCGGGCTGCTGGTGCTCACCGCGACGCCGGTGCACCAGATCCCCGAGCGCCTCCGCGAGCTCGGCGACCGCCTGCTGGGCCAGTCGCACGACGACGAGTACGACGAGGACTGGGACGACGAGGGCGACGACGAGTCGCTCGAGGCACCGAGTCCCCGGTCGCGGCGCCGGACGCTGATGGACGACCTGACCGACACCGGTCCGGTGGACACCGTCCCCGCCATCGACCACGCCGCCTTCGACGAGGCGCCCGAGGCGGTGCGCCGGGAGCCGCCGTCCGGGCCGCCCGCGCCGCGTCCGCCGGTGGTCGACCGCACCGCTCCGCCGGAGACGCTCGAGCCGATCACCGAGCCCGAGCAGCTGCGCATCGAGCCGGTGGAGGGCGCGTACACGCTGCCCTCGGTCAGCGTGCTGCGCCCCGGCGACCCGCCGAAGAAGGGGTCGAAGGCCAACGAGGCGGCGATCGCGGCGATCACCGGCGTCCTCGAGCAGTTCAACGTCGACGCGGCCGTCACCAGCTTCACCCGCGGCCCGACCGTCACCCGCTACGAGATCGAGCTCGGCCCGGCGGTCAAGGTCGAGAAGATCACCGCGCTGACCAAGAACATGGCCTACGCCGTGGCCAACGACAACATCCGGATCCTCGCGCCGATCCCCGGCAAGTCCGCCGTCGGCGTCGAGGTCCCCAACGTCGACCGCGAGATGGTGAGCCTGGGCGACGTGCTGCGCTCCCAGGTGGCCAAGCAGGACCCGCACCCGATGCTGGTCGGGCTGGGCAAGGACATCGAGGGCGGGTTCGTCTGCGCGAACCTGGCGAAGATGCCGCACCTGCTGGTCGCCGGCGCCACCGGTGCCGGTAAGTCCAGCTGCGTCAACTCGCTGCTGACCTCGCTGCTGCTGCGGGCGACCCCGGAGCAGCTGCGGATGATCCTCATCGACCCGAAGATGGTCGAGCTGACGCCCTACGACGGCATCCCGCACCTGATCACGCCGATCATCACCGACCCCAAGAAGGCGGCCACCGCGCTGGCCTGGCTGGTCGAGGAGATGGAGCAGCGCTACCAGGACATGCGCTCCACCGGGGTCCGGCACATCGACGACTTCAACCGCAAGGTCGAGCGCGGCGAGATCACCGCCCCGCCGGGCAGCGAGCGGGTCTACCGCCCCTACCCGTACATCCTCGCCATCGTCGACGAGCTGGCCGACCTCATGATGGTCGCCCCGCGCGACGTCGAGGAGTCGATCGTCCGGATCACCCAGAAGGCCCGTGCGGCCGGCATCCACCTCGTGCTCGCCACGCAGCGGCCCTCGGTGGACGTCGTCACCGGCCTGATCAAGGCCAACGTGCCGTCGCGGCTGGCGTTCTCCACCTCCAGCCTCACCGACAGCCGGGTCATCCTCGACCAGCCGGGCGCGGAGAAGCTCATCGGCATGGGTGACGCCCTGTTCCTGCCCATCGGCGCGGGCAAGCCGATGCGCGTCCAGGGCGCCTACGTCTCCGACGCCGAGATCGAGGCGGTCGTCGAGTTCACCAAGCGGCAGGCCGAGCCGGAGTACCGGGAAGAGGTCTTCACCGCCGCCGCCGGCGAGAAGAAGGAGATCGACGAGGACATCGGCGGAGACCTCGAGCTGCTGGTGCAGGCCGTGGAGCTCGTGGTCACCAGCCAGTTCGGCTCGACGTCGATGCTGCAGCGCAAGCTGCGGGTCGGCTTCGCCAAGGCCGGCCGGCTCATGGACCTCATGGAGAGCCGCGGCATCGTCGGCCCGTCGGAGGGCTCCAAGGCGCGCGACGTGCTGGTGAAGCCGGACGAGCTGGAGTCGGTGATGTTCACCCTGCGCGGCGGCGAGTAGCAGGACTCCCCGCCGCTCGCCCGCCCCGGGACGGGTCCCTGCAGCGGGGCCGCTCCGGTTCCGCCGGGTGCACCCCGCCCGCCGACTACGATGGGCCGGTGACACCTCCGCCCGACCCTGCCCGCAGAGTGGCGGTGGTGACCCTCGGGTGCGCCCGCAACGAGGTCGACTCCGAGGAGCTGGCGGGCCGCCTGGCCGCCGACGGCTACGAGCTGGTCGCGGACGCCGACGACGCCGACGCCGTCCTGGTGAACACCTGCGGCTTCATCGAGTCGGCCAAGAAGGACTCCGTCGACGCGATCCTCGCCGCCACCGACTCCGGGGCCGAGGTGATCGCGGTCGGGTGCATGGCCGAGCGGTACGGCTCGGAGCTCGCCGGCGCGCTGCCCGAGGCGACGGTCCTCGGCTTCGACGACTACACCGCGATCGGGGACCGGCTCGACGACGTCCTCACCGGGCGCCCGCTGGTACCGCACGACCCCCGGGACCGGCGCACCCTGCTGCCGATCAGCCCCGCCGCCCGCACCACCGCCGTCGGCGCCGACGACGCCCCGGCGATCCCCGGCCACGGCTGGCTGCAGCGTCGCCGGCTGGCGAGCGGTCCGTCCGCCGCGCTGAAGCTGGCCAGCGGGTGCGACCGGCGCTGCGCCTTCTGCGCCATCCCCACCTTTCGCGGCTCCTTCGTCTCCCGCCCGCCCGCCGAGGTGCTCGGCGAGGCGCAGTGGCTGGCGAGCCAGGGCGTCACCGAGCTGGTGCTGGTCAGCGAGAACTCCACCTCCTACGGCAAGGACCTCGGGAACCTGCGCCTCCTCGAGCAGCTGCTGCCGCAGCTGGCCGCGGTCGAGGGCCTCGCCCGGGTGCGGGTCGCCTACCTCCAGCCGGCGGAACTGCGGCCGGGGCTGCTGGAGGCCATCGCGTCGACCGAGCGCATCGCGCCCTACTTCGACCTGTCCTTCCAGCACTCCTCGCCGTCGCTGCTGCGCCGGATGCGCCGGTTCGGCGGCACCGAGGACTTCCTCGCGCTGATCGAGCGGGCCCGGGCGATGGCGCCCACCGCCGGCTTCCGCACCAACGTCATCCTCGGCTTCCCGGGGGAGACCGAGGACGACGTCGCCGAGCTCGAGCGGTTCCTGGTGGCGGGCCGGCTGGACGCGGTCGGCGTCTTCGGATACTCCGACGAGGAGGGCACCGAGGCGGTGACCCTGCCCGGCAAGCTCGACCAGACCGAGATCGACGCCCGGGTCCGTCGGATCACCGACCTGGTGGAGGAGCTCACCGCCCAGCGGGCCGAGGACCGGGTCGGTGAGCGGGTCGAGGTGCTGCTCACCGACGACCTCGCGGCCGAGGAGGGGGAGGGCACGTGGCTGGGCCACGCCGCCCACCAGGACCCCGACGCCGACGGGACGACGACGGTGACCGGGGTGCCCGCCGGTGCGGTCGCCGGTGGACTGGTCGCCGCCGAGGTCGTCGGCACCGACGGCGTGGACCTGGTCGCCACCGCGCTGGTGCCCGCGGTGGCCCGGTGAGCGCGCCCGCGACCCCGCTGACGGGCACCGCAGCGCCGCGGACGCGGGCGACGAGCGCCACCGAGGAGGCCGTATGAGCGCACCGGCGGACCCGGCCGCCACCCCGCCGCAGTCGGTGCGGGTGCTCAACCTGCCGAACGCGCTGACCGTGCTGCGGCTGGCCGTGGTGCCGGTCTTCGCCGTCCTGCTGCTCACCGACGGCGGTACCGACGAGTCGCAGCGGTACTGGGCCACGCTGTTCTTCGCGCTGGCCATCATCACCGACCGCTACGACGGGATGATCGCCCGCCGCACCGGCCAGGTCACCGAGTTCGGCAAGCTGGCCGACCCGATCGCGGACAAGGCGCTGACCGGCACCGCGCTCATCGCGCTGTCGGCCCTGTCGCTGGTGACCTGGTGGGTGACGCTGGTGATCGTCGTCCGCGAGGTCGGGGTCACCCTGCTGCGGTTCTGGGTGATCCGGCACGGTGTGATCGCGGCCAGCCGGGGCGGCAAGGCCAAGACCGTCGTCCAGGCGCTGGCGATCGGGCTCTACATCCTGCCGCTGGAGGGCGTGCTGGCCAGTGTCCGGTGGTGGGTCATGGCGGTGGCGCTGGTGCTCACCGTGGTGACCGGGCTGGACTACGTCTACCGCGCGCTGACGCTGCGCCGGACCAGCGCCCGGGCCATGCGCGCCGCCGCCGCGCGCCGCGCCGCGGGCCCGACCGGCGGCTCGCGCAGCGACGCCGCCGCCTGAGAGGGGACCCCGAGGAGGACCCCGTCCTCCCCACCGCTCGCAGGCTCGCGGCGGGGCCCGGGACGGGTCCGTCGACCCTCCGCGGGCTGAGGGCGGGACCCGGGAGGGGGCGCCCCGGAAGACAGCCTCCGAGCACGGCGTTACGCCCAGAGCGGACGCGCCGGGGATGGCGCGGTGCCTGTCGGTGGCGCCGCGTACCGTGAGCGCACGGCACCCTCCGGGAGCCGCCGCTTCCGCACAGGCAGGACAGGAGACGGCCATGACGCTGCTGCGCACCCAGCTCGGGACGACCCTGCGCGGCCACCGGCTGCGTCAGCGGCGGACGCTGCGCGACGTCTCCGGAGCCGCCCGGGTGAGCCTGGGCTACCTCTCCGAGGTGGAACGCGGGCAGAAGGAGGCCTCCTCCGAACTGCTGGCCTCCATCTGCGACGCCCTCGACGTCGAGCTCGCCGACCTGTTGGCCGAGGTCAGCCTCGGCCTGCGCGGGGACGACGTCCGGGTCCGCCCGCTGGTCCCCGCGACCGGGGGGTCGCCGGACGAGCAGCAGGTGCCCGCGCAGTCCGCGGAGCAGGCGGCCGCCGAGCCGGCCCTGGCCCTCGTCGGTGCACCGGCCCGCCCCGGCGCGCGCCCGGGCGAGGCGGTCTCGCTGGCCGCCTAGGCACGCCCCGACACGGCCGGCCCCGGTGCCGGCCTCCTTGACTCGCCGCCGCCCCGGTGCCAGACAGGGACCCATGGCGACGGTCGGCCCGCTCTCCCCGGATCCCGCGCTGCCCCCGGACTGGGCACCGCCCGGCCCGGCGCACCGGCCCGGTGCGCACACCCGCGCCGGCAACGCCATGAACCGGACCCGCGCCGGCCTGCTCGACGGGGCGGCGCACGCGTTCGCCGGTCGGGGCCTGCGCCGCAGCACCATGCAATCCGTCGCCGGCGCGGCCGGGGTGGCCAAGGCGACGCTGTACAACCACTTCCGCACCAAGGACGAGGTCGCCCGCGCCCTGCTCGCCGCGGAGCTGGACCGGCTGACCGCACTCGTCGCCGGCCTGCCCCCGGCTGCCGCGCTGGGCGCCCTCGCCGACGAGCTGGCCGGGCACCCGGTGCTGCGCCGGCTGGCCGCCGACGAGCCGGAGGTCCTGACCGCCCTGCTCGCCGCCGGACCGGCCCGCTGGAGCGACGTCGTCGGGCGGATCGCAGGCGCGCTGGGGACCGACCCGGCCACCGCCGACCTGATCGCGCACTGGCTGGTGGGGGTCGTCCTCCAGCCGGGCGAGCCCGCCGCGAGGGCCGCCGCGGCGGACCGCCTCGCCGTGCTGGTGGACGCGACCGCACCCCCGTCCTGACCCCCCGACGGCGGCGCGCGGCGCGCGGAGCGGCATGGCATCGTGACAGTCCGACGCCGCTGTCCCCCAGCGGCGACCGGCTGCCGGCCGCCGACGGAGGTCGCCATGCGGTACCTGTTCCGCCCGCCCGGCACCGACGGCCACGGGTTGCTCACCCTGCCGTGGAACGAACCGCTCGAGGAGTGGGACCCGGAGCTGCTGCTCGAGGTGCCGCAACGCGGCATCTCCCGGCACGTCGTGCGCTTCGTCGCCGAGCAGGGCCAGGTCTTCGCACTCAAGGAGATCGCCGAGTCGCTGGCGCGGCACGAGTACGCCCTCCTCGGTGAGTTCGAGGAGGAGGGCCTGCCGTCGGTCTCGGTCCTCGGCATCTGCGTCGACCGGCCGCACGGGCAGGACGCCATCCTGGTCACCCGGTACCTCGAGTACTCGATGTCCTACCGGTACCTGTTCTCCCGGCCGCACGGCGAGCACTCCGCCGACCAGCTGCTGGACACGATGGTCGTGCTGCTCGTCCGGCTGCACCTCGCGGGGGTGTTCTGGGGCGACTGCTCGCTGTCCAACACCCTCTTCCGGCTCGACGCCGGCACGCTCGCGGCCTACCTGGTGGACGCCGAGACCGCCGAACGCCACCCGCAGCTGTCCCGCGGCCAGCGGGCCTACGACGTCGACCTCGCCCGGGAGCGGGTGGGTGCCGAGCTGCTCGACCTGCAGTTCGGCGAGCTCCTCCCCGCGGGCTGCGACCCGATCGAGCTCGCCGACAGCCTGCCCCCGCGGTACGAGGCGCTCTGGGACGAGGTGACCCGCGAGGAGGTCTTCCGGCGGGACGAGCAGCGCTACCGGGTGGCCGAGCGGTTGCGCCGGCTCAACGACCTGGGGTTCGACGTCGGCGAGGTCGAGCTGATCACGCTGCCCGACGGCGGGGTGAAGCTGCGGGTGGAGACCCGCGTGGCCGAGCCGGGGCAGCACCGCCGGGAGCTGTTCCGGTTGACCGGGCTGGAGGTGCAGGAGAACCAGGCCCGGCGGCTGCTCAACGATCTGCGTGCCTTCCGCGCCTACCTGGAGCAGAAGGCCGGCGGCCCGGTCGCCGAGACCGTCGCCGGCTACCGCTGGCTGGCCGAGGTGTACCAGCCGGTGGTCGACGCCATCCCGCCCGAGCTGGCCGGCCGGCTCGCGCCGGCCCAGGTGTTCCACGAGGTGCTCGAGCACCGGTGGTTCCTGTCCGAGAAGGCCGGCCGCGACGTCGGGACGACGGCCGCGGCGCGCTCCTACGTCGACACCGTGCTGCCCCGGACCCCCAAGGAGATGACCACACCGTCGGTGATCGCGGGCCTGGGCAAGGACGGCTGAGCACCGTCCCGGGCGCCGACATGCCGACGCGACACGCCAGGACGTCTCGGTCAGGTCGCGATCAGCCGGATCCGCACCGCTTCGAATTGACACCCCCCGTGACCTGCACCACGCTCCAAGTCGCTGGGTGACCGACCGGCGTCCGAAGCCAACGGAGGCGATGACCGTGCCCGTCCATCCCGGTAGCCGGCCACGACACGGACGAGGGAGCAGCCGGCGGCGCGGCCTCGCCGGCACCGCCGCGGCGCTCGTGGCCAGCGGCACTCTGGCGGCCTGCGGCGGTAGCGGCGGCGGCGCCTCCGCGCTGACCTGGTACATCAACCCGGATTCCGGTGGCCAGGCCGAGATCGCCTCGCGCTGCACGGAGCAGGCGGATGGCCGGTACACGATCGAGGTCTCGCAGCTGCCGCGCGACTCGCCCTCGCAGCGGGAGCAGCTCGTCCGGCGTCTCGCCGCCGAGGACAGCTCCATCGACATCATGAGCCTGGACCCGCCCTACATCCCGGAGTTCGCTCAGGCCGGGTTCCTGGCCCCGGTGCCGGACGACGTCGCCGAGCGGGTCACCGAGGACGTCGTGCAGAGCGCCATCGAGGGCTCGACGTGGAACGAGGAGCTCGTCGCGATCCCGTTCTGGGCCAACACGCAGCTGCTCTGGTACCGCAAGTCGGTCGTCGAGGCCGCCGGCCTCGACATGGAGCAGCCCGTCACGTGGGATCAGATCGTCGAGGCGGCCAGGTCGACGGGGACGACCGTCAGCGCCCAGGGCATCCGCTCGGAGTCCCTCACGGTGTGGGTGAACGCGCTCACCGAGTCGGCCGGCGGCTCGATCATCGAGGAGCAGGCCGACGCTCCCGAGGACTACGAGTTCGGTCTCGTCTCCGATGCGGGGACGCGCGCCGCAGAGGTCATGCGCAGCGTAGCCGAGTCCGGGACCACCGGCGCGGCCTTCTCCACCGCCAACGAGGACTCCAACGCCACCCAGTTCGAGGGCGAGAGCGGCGGCTTCATGGTCAACTGGCCGTTCGTCTGGCCCCGCGCCCTCAGCGCCGTCGAGGCCGGCACGATGGAGCCCGACGTCCCCGACGACTACGGCTGGGCCCTCTACCCACGCGTCGACGCGGACCAGCCCAGCGCGCCACCGTACGGCGGCATCAACCTCGGGATCGGCGCCTTCGCGGAGAACGTCGACTTCGCCTTCGAGGCGGCCGAGTGCATCGTCTCCGAGGAGAACCAGGCCTACTACTTCACGACCAACGGCAACCCCGCGGCCAAGGCCTCGGTGTACGACGACCCCGAGGTCATCGAGGTGTTCCCGCAGGCGCCGGTGATCCGGGAGTCGCTCGAGCTCGCGGCCCCCCGACCGCTGACGCCGTACTACAGCGAGGTCTCCGGGTCGATCCAGCGCGAGTACCACCCGCCGGACTCGGTCGACCCGGAGCAGACACCCGAGCAGGCCACTGACCTGATCACTGCGGTTCTCGCTGGGGAGGAGTTGCTGTGAGCTCGACGACGCTCCCGCCGCGGGAGAAGACGCAACCGGTGTCGGCGCCCCCGCACGGGCTCTCCGACAGGTCACGCGCCGAACGCAAGCTCGGCTGGTTGCTGGCCGGGCCGGCATTCATCGTGATGCTCCTCGTGACCGCCTACCCGATCATGCAGGCGGTCTACGACTCGCTGTTCTCCTACCGGCTCACCGACCCGGAGAACCGGTCGTTCAACGGCCTGCAGAACTACTGGGTCGTGCTGAGCGACGGGCTGTGGTGGCAGGCGATCTGGGTGACGGTGTTCATCACCGTGGTCACCGTCCTCGTGGAACTCGTCCTGGGCTTCGCGCTGGCCTTCGTCATGGCGAAGGCGCTCCGGTCCCTGCGGCCGGTGCTGCGTGCGGCGATCCTCATCCCGTACGCGGTCATCACGGTCGTGTCCGCCTACGCCTGGCAGTTCGCGTTCGACGTCAACACGGGATTCGTCAACAGCTGGTTCGCCTGGCTGCCCGGCGTCGCTGCGGACACCGACTGGTTCGGCGAACGGTGGACCTCGCTGCTGGTGATCTGCCTGGCCGAGATCTGGAAGACCACACCCTTCATCTCGCTCCTGCTGCTCGCCGGCCTCGCGCAGGTGCCGGAGGTCCTCCAGGAGGCGGCCAAGGTCGACGGCGCCACCGCGTGGCAACGTCTGTGGCGGGTCACCATCCCGAACATGAAGGCCGCCATCATGGTGGCGCTGCTGTTCCGCACCCTCGACGCGTTCCGGATCTTCGACAGCATCTTCATCATGACCGCCGGTGCGAACGGGACGGAATCGGTGTCCTTCCTCGCCTATCGGCAGACCATCACCCGTGTCGAGATCGGGCTGGGGTCGGCGGTCTCGGTGCTCCTGTTCCTCGCCGTCGTGCTCATCGCGTTCGGGTTCATCAAGGGGTTCAAAGTCGATCTGGCCCAGACGAGGGGAGAGCGCTGATGTCCACCAGGTCGAAGGTGTGGTGGTGGCTCGGCGGGGCGCTGATCATCATCTACTGCCTGTTCCCGATCGCCTGGATCATCTCGCTGTCGTTCAAGGCGCCCGCCGACGTCTCCAACGCGTCGTTCCTCCCCACGGATGCGTCCTGGAGCAACTACCAGGAGATCTTCACCGGGTCGGCGGCGGACCTGTTCCTGCCGGCGCTGCGCAACTCGTTCGGCATCTGCCTCATCGCGACGGCGGTCTCCTGCCTGCTGTCGATGTTCGCGGCCTACGCCATCGCACGGCTGGACTTCCCGGGCAAGAAGCTGATCCTGTCCACCGCCCTCGCCGTGGCGATCTTCCCGGTGATCTCGATCGTCACGCCGCTGTTCAACGTCTGGCGGCAGATCGGTCTCTACGACACGTGGCTGGGCCTGATCATCCCGTACCTGTCCCTGACGCTGCCCATCTCCATCTGGACCATGTCGG
Source organism: Geodermatophilus sp. CPCC 205761 (assembly GCF_051383655.1). Taxonomy (NCBI): domain Bacteria; kingdom Bacillati; phylum Actinomycetota; class Actinomycetes; order Geodermatophilales; family Geodermatophilaceae; genus Geodermatophilus; species Geodermatophilus sp. CPCC 205761. The sequence goes on along the minus strand of NZ_JALPKQ010000067.1, from coordinate 3,546 downwards.
CCTTCTTCCGCGAGATCCCGTGGGAGATGGAGCAGGCCGCGCAGGTCGACGGCGCCACGACGTGGCAGGCCTTCCGCCGCGTCATCGTGCCGCTGGCCGCCCCCGGCGTCTTCACGACGGCGATCATCGCGTTCTTCATCGCGTGGAACGACTTCGCCTACGGCATCTCGCTGACGTCGACCGACGCGTCGCGCCCGGTTCCGGCGGCGCTCGGCCTGTTCTCGGGCGCGTCGCAGTTCGAGGATCCCACCACGGTGATCGCCGCGGCCGCGGTCGTCGTGACCATCCCGGTCGTCGTGCTGGTGCTCCTGTTCCAGCGGCGCATCGTCGCCGGCCTGACCAACGGCGCTGTCAAGGGCTGAGCGTTCCCAGACTCTGCACCGACCGACCCACCGAAGGTGGATCGACTCATCGAAGGGCGAGACCCATGGCCTCCATCGAGATGCGCAACATCGTCAAGCAGTACGGCGACGGTTTCCCCGCCGTGAACGACGTCAGCCTGGACATCGCCGACGGGGAGTTCATGATCCTGGTCGGCCCGTCCGGGTGCGGGAAGTCCACCCTGCTGCGGATGATCGTGGGCCTCGAGGACATCACCAGCGGCGACATGATCATCGGCGGGAAGCGGGTCAACGACCTCGCGCCGCGCGACCGCAACCTGTCGATGGTCTTCCAGAACTACGCGCTCTACCCGCACATGACGGTGTACGAGAACATCGCCTTCCCGCTCCGGCTGTCCAAGACCCCGGACGACGAGGTCCGCCGCCGGGTCACCGAGGCCTCGGACGTGCTCGAGCTCAAGGAGCACCTGGAGCGCAAGCCGGCCAACCTCTCCGGCGGTCAGCGGCAGCGGGTCGCGATGGGACGCGCCATCGTGCGGCAGGCCGAGGCGTTCCTCTTCGACGAGCCGCTGTCGAACCTCGACGCCAAGTTGCGCGGCCAGATGCGCACGGAGATCTCCCGGCTGCAGCGGCGGCTCGGCATCACCACCGTCTACGTCACCCACGACCAGACCGAGGCGATGACGCTCGGCGACCGGGTCTGCGTCCTGCGCAAGGGCAAGATCCAGCAGGTCGCGTCTCCTCGCGAGCTCTACGAGCAGCCGGTGAACCTCTTCGTCGCCGGGTTCATCGGCTCGCCGCCGATGAACTTCCTGCCGGCCACCCTCGAGGGCGACCGCCTGCAGACGCCGTTCGGCCACGTGCAGCTGGACGAGCGTCGTGCCAGTGCGGTCAAGGGCCGCGACCTGCTCCTGGTCGGCATCCGGCCGGAGTACTTCGAGGACGCCTCGCTGGTCGACGAGGCCAAGCGGCCGGTGGGCTCGCTCTTCCGGGCGCGGGTCGACGTGACCGAGTGGCTGGGTGACTCGCAGTACGCCTACATCCCCTACGAGGCGCCGGAGGTCATCCGCAACCAGCTGCGGGACCTGTCCCGCGAGCTGGACTCGGAGGAGCTGCGCACCCAGGCGATCGTGTCGATCGACGCCACCAGCCGCATCCGTGAGGGGCGGGAGGCGGAGTTCTGGCTCGACAGCCGCAAGGTGCACGTCTTCGACCCGCAGTCGGGGGAGAACCTCACCCGCGACGCCGAGGCCGGCGCCCGGCTGACCCAGATGGCGACGGAGGACCGGGTGGAGCAGGTGCAGGACGCGCAGGCGTCGGGGCAGACGGTCGGCGGCTCGCACCGCGCCGGCGCGGCCTGACCCGGGAGCAGCGTCGCCGGCGGCCGACCGGGCCGCCGGCGACGCTGCTCCACCTCCACCGAGAACCCCACACGTCCCCCCGGTCCGGCGTCCGCCGGGCCGGGGTCGAGCACGCCTGGAGCACGATGCCCGCCACCGCCGGGGAGGGACGCCGCCCGTGGTGGCGGACCGCCGTCGTCTACGAGGTCTACCTGCGCAGCTTCGCCGACTCCGACGGGAACGGCCTCGGTGACGTGAACGGCCTGCGCGGCCGCCTGGCGCACCTGGTCGACCTCGGCGTCGACGCCGTCTGGATCACCCCCTGGTACCCGTCGCCCATGGCCGACGGCGGCTACGACGTCAGCGACTACCGGGACATCGACCCCCGCGTCGGCACCCTGGCCGACGTGGACGCGCTGCTCGCCGAGGCGCACGCCGCGGGTCTGCGGGTCGTCATCGACCTGGTGGCCAACCACACCTCCGCCGAGCACCCGTGGTTCGCGGCGGCCGTGGCCGGCGGCCCCGGTGCGCCGGAGCGGGCCCGCTACTTCTTCCGCGACGGTCGGGCGGGGGGCGCCGAACCGCCCAACGACTGGATCAGCGCGTTCGGCGGCCGGGCCTGGACCCGCGTGACGGAGCCCGACGGCCGTCCCGGGCAGTGGTACCTGCACCTGTTCGCCCCGGAACAGCCGGACCTCGACTGGGACGACGTCACGGTCCAGGAGGAGTTCGACGACATCCTCCGGTTCTGGCTGGACCGCGGCGTCGACGGCATCCGGGTCGACGCCGCGCCGGCGATGGCGAAGCTGCCGGGCCTGCCGGACGCCGGTCACCGGCCCGGCGCGCTGTTCGAGTCGAGCGCCTGGGTCGACAACCCGCACTGGGACGTCGACGAGGTGCACGAGATCTTCCGCCGCTGGCGCCGGATCGGGGACACCTACGACGGCGACCGTCTCTTCGTCTCCGAGGCCGTGGTGAACGGCCCCGAGCGGCTCAGCCGGTACGTGCGGCCGGACGAGCTGCACACCACCTTCAACTTCGACTACCTGAAGGCACCCTGGGACGCCGGCAGCATCCGTGCGGTCATCGAGGGGACGCTCGCCGCGCTGGCGCCGGTCGGCGCCCCGGCCACCTGGGTGCTGTCGAGCCACGACGAGACCCGGCACGTCACCCGCTTCGGCCGCGTCAGCAGCGGCGCCGCCACGATGGGCTTCGACGCGTCGGCGCCCGCGGACCTGGAACTGGGGCTGCGCCGGGCCCGGGCCGCCGCGCTCCTGACGCTGGCGCTGCCGGGTGGGGCCTACCTGTACCAGGGCGAGGAGCTCGGGCTGCCGGAGGTGGAGGACCTCCCCGAGGAGGTCCTGCAGGACCCCACCTGGGAGCGCTCGGGTCGCACGGCCCGCGGCCGGGACGGCTGCCGGGTGCCGCTGCCCTGGTCGGGGGACCGGCCGCCGTTCGGGTTCTCGGCCGACGGCGTCCAGCCGTGGCTGCCCCAGCCGGAGTCGTGGCGCGGGCTCACCGTCGCCGCGCAGCGGGAGGACCCGTCGTCCACGCTCTCGCTGTACCGCGATGCGCTGCGGCTGCGCCGGTCACTGCACGGTCTCGCGGACGACGCACCCCTGACCTGGCACGAGCTCGGACCCGACATCGTGGCCTTCGACCGCGGACCGGCGTTCCGGTGCGTGGTGAACATGTCGGCCCGCCCCCTCCCGCTGGCCGGCCTCGGACGTCCGGTCCTCCGCAGCGGGGACGACGGCGACGCCCTGCCACCGGACACCGCGGCCTGGCTCGTGACCGGCTACAGCTGATAGCCGTTGACCCCGTCCGTGCGGGAGCGTCCAGATGACGTTTCCGCAGAGGACGGG
>NZ_JALPKQ010000066.1:0-22899 GCF_051383655.1 Geodermatophilus sp. CPCC 205761 | reverse complement strand
ACCACAGGCCTCAACGTGAACGATGTCGCGAGACACCTGTGAACGGTGTCCCGCGACATCGCAGGTGTCCGAGGGGGGACTTGAACCCCCACGCCCGATAAAGGGCACTAGCACCTCAAGCTAGCGCGTCTGCCATTCCGCCACCCGGACGAGTGCGAGACAGAGACTACCGGACGTAGGGACCGCGATCACGCACCCCCCGCGCTGCCACGGAGTCAGGCCGCGATGACGGCGACCCGGCCCCGCCGACGCGCTCGGCCCGGTGCGGGGCCCTGCCGGCGGCCGCGTGGAGCGCGGTCGCGACGGTGGCCACCGGCGGGAGGTGCGCCACCCCCGGGCTGATCGAGAGCGTGAGCAGCGTGCCGTCGGGGCAGCAGAGAGAGGGCCTTGCGGGAGTTCAGGGCCGGCCCACCCGACCGGGGGATCCGCGGGCGCGATGGCACGATCGGCGGCATGCCGGAGCCCACCGAGACGCCCCTCGCCCGCGCCCAGGACGAGGTCGCCGAGCTGCTGTCCGACCTCATCCGCATCGACACCACCAACACCGGCGACACCGCCACCGGCAAGGGCGAGCGCGCGGCGGCCGAGTGGGTGGCCGGCAAGCTCGACGAGGCGGGGATCGGCAGCGTCGTCCACGAGTCGGAGCGGGGGAGGGCCAGCCTGGTCGCCCGCATCCCCGGCGAGGATCGCGGCCGGCCCGCCCTGCTGGTGCACGGCCACCTGGACGTCGTCCCCGCCGACCCGGCCGAGTGGAGCGTGCACCCGTTCTCCGGCGAGGAGCGCGACGGCTACGTCTGGGGCCGCGGCGCGGTCGACATGAAGGACATGGACGCGATGGTCCTCGCGCTGGTCCGCGACTGGGCGCGCACCGGCACCAAGCCCCCGCGCGACATCGTGCTGGCCTACGTCGCCGACGAGGAGGCCGGTGGCCGGCTCGGCGCCCGGTTCCTCGTCGACGAGCACCCCGACCTGTTCGAGGGCTGCACCGAGGCGATCAGCGAGGTCGGCGGCTTCTCCATCACCGTGCGCGACGACCTGCGCCTCTACCTCGTGCAGACCGCCGAGAAGGGCCTGGCGTGGATGCGGCTGACCGCCGGTGGCCGGCCCGGCCACGGCTCCTTCGTCCACGACGACAACGCCGTCACCCGGCTGTGCGCGGCCGTCGCCCGGCTCGGCGCCGCCCGGCTGCCCACCACGCTCACCCCGCCGATGCGCCAGTTCCTCGCCGCCGTCGAGGACGCCTACGGCATCGAGATCGACCCCGACGAGCCGCAGGAGGCACTGGCGCGCCTGGGCAGCATCAGCCGGATGATCGGCGCAGCGCTGCGCAACACGGTCAACCCGACGATGCTCGACGCCGGCTACAAGGCCAACGTCATCCCCGGCACGGCGAGCGCCACCGTCGACGGCCGCTTCCTCTACGGCCAGGAGGAGGAGTTCGAGCGCCAGCTGGCCACGCTGATCGGGGAGGGCGTCCAGCGCGACTGGATCGTCCACGACCAGGCCGTGGAGACGACGTTCGACGGCCCCCTGGTCGACCAGATGGTCGCCGCGCTCGAGGCCGAGGACGACGGCGCGCGGCCGGTGCCCTTCACGATGAGCGGCGGCACCGACGCCAAGAGCTTCGAACGCCTGGGCATGCGCTGCTTCGGCTTCTCCCCGCTGCGGCTGCCGCCGGACCTGGACTTCGCCTCGCTGTTCCACGGCATCGACGAGCGGGTCCCGGTGGAGTCGCTGCGGTTCGGCATCCGGGTGCTCGACCGCTTCCTGCGCGCGGCGTGATGGGATGCCGACCGTGACCTCCGCCACTCCGGGACCCGGCTCCGTCGCCCTCATCACCGGTGGGACGGGCGGCTTCGGCCGCGCCCTCGCCGCCCAGCTGCGGGCGCGGGAGGTCACCGCCGTCCTCGCCGACCTGGACGGCGAGCGGGCACGCGCCACCGCCGCCGACCTCGGCTGCCCGTTCGTCGCCCTCGACGTCACCGACCGCGCCGCCAACCGCGCCGCCGTCGAGCAGGTCGAGGCCGAGCACGGCCGGCTGGACGCGGTGTTCCTCAACGCCGGCATCGCCGGGTTCGACTCCGAGGAGCTGCTCGACGTCGACGGCTTCCTGCGGGTGGTCGACGTCGACCTGTTCGGCGTCGTCTACGGCACCGCGGCGGCGCTGCCGGCGCTGCAGCGGGCCGGCGGCGGCGCGATCGTGGTCACCGCCTCGCTGGCCGGTCTGTCGCCGATGGCCACCGACCCCGGCTACAGCGTCGCCAAGGGAGGGGCGGTGGCGTTCGTCCGCTCGATGGCGCCGCGGCTGGCCGCCGAGGGCATCACCATCTCCGCGATCTGTCCCGGCTTCGCCGACACCGCGATCATCGACCCCATCCGCGAGGAGTTCGCGAAGGCGGGCTTCCCCGTCCTGAGCGCCGAGGAGGTCGCCGGGGCGATGCTCGCCGCCTGGGCCTCCGCGGAGCCGGGCGCGGCCTACATCGTCCAGCCCGGCGTCGGCGCCGTCCCCTACCGGTTCAAGGGCGTGCCCAGCGCCAAGACGGCGACCGGCGAGACCGCCGTCGTCCCCGAGGCGCTGCGCCCGCCGTCGATGCTCTAGGCCGCCTCGAGCCGGCAGGCGAACAGGAAGGCCGGCGGCACGTTCCACGGTGAGATCCGCTGGCGCACCGACGGGAAGCGCCGGCGGAACTCACCCAGCATCACCGGCGAGTACTGGATGACCAGCACCGTGCCGCGGGGTGTGAGCACCGCCGGGAGCAGGTCGAGGATCCGCTGCCGCAGCGGCGGCGCCAGCGACGTGTAGGGCAGGGCCGAGACGACGACGTCGGCCCGCTTGCCGCCGAGGTGGACGTCGAGGTTCTCCGCCGAGTCGCAGACCACCTGCAGCCGCGGGTCGTCGAAGCGCTCGTCGATCAGCTTGGCCAGCTCCGGGTCGATCTCCACGGAGACCAGCCGGGCGTTCGCGCCGAGCCGCGCCAGGATCTCCCCGGTCTGGACGCCGGTGCCCGCGCCGAGCTCGACGACGACGTCGGCACCGGCGACGTCGGCCAGGTCGAGCATGTCCCGCACCGCGGCGCGGGAGGTCGGCAGGACGGCGCCGACCTGCCGCGGGTTGGCCAGGAACGCGCGCAGGAAGCGCAGGCGGTCGTTGAGGTGCTCTCTCATGGGTCCTTCCTCGGGCCGCCGACGGGAAGCGGGCCGCGTTCCCGCACCCTGTCACGGCCGCGCGACGGCGGCGATCCGACGGGGCCGCCCGGGGTGCCGGTGCCGGGCCCGCGGCGGTCTGGCAGGGTCGCCGGCATGCGCGCTTGGCGGGTCCACGAACTCGGCGATCCCTCGCAGGTCATGAGCCTGGACGACGTGGAGCAGCCCACCCCCGGCGAGGGGCAGCTGCTCGTGCGGGTGCGGGCGGCGGCGCTCAACTTCCCCGACGTGCTCATGGCGAAGGGCCAGTACCAGGAGCGCCCGCAGCTGCCCTACATCCCCGGCGTCGAGCTGTGCGCGGAGGTCGTGGAGACCGGGCAGCGGGTGCTCGGGGCGCCGTCGGGAGGGCCCGGCGCCTTCGCCGAGTACGCGCTCATGGACGCCGACAACGCCTGGCCGGTGCCCGACGGGATGCCCGACGAGAAGGCCGCCGCGCTCTACCTGACCTACCACACCGGCCACGTCGGGCTGCACCGCCGGGCGCAGCTGCAGCCGGGGGAGTGGCTGCTCGTGCACGCCGGCGCGGGCGGCGTCGGGTCGGCCGCCATCCAGCTGGGCAAGGCCGCCGGGGCGCACGTCATCGCCACCGCCGGCGGCGCCCGCAAGGTCGAGGTGTGCCGCGAACTCGGCGCCGACCACGTCGTCGACTACACGACCGAGGACTTCGTTCCGGTGGTCAAGGAGGTCACCGGCGGCCGCGGCGCCGACGTCGTCTACGACCCGGTCGGCGGCGACGTCTTCGACAAGTCGCGCAAGTGCATCGCCTTCGAGGGCCGGCTGGTCGTCGTCGGCTTCACCAGCGGGCGGATCCCGGACGCGCCGGCCAACCACGCGCTGGTCAAGAACTACAGCGTCGTGGGCCTGCACTGGGGGCTGTACCGGAAGATGGAGCCCTCGATCGTCGGCACCGTCCACGCCGAGCTCACCCGGCTGGTCGAGGGCGGGCAGATCGACCCGCTCATCGGCGAGGTCCTCCCGCTGGACCAGGCGCCCCGGGCCCTGGCCCGGCTGGCCGACCGCAGCACGGTCGGCAAGGTCGTGCTCGTCCCCTGACCGGGGAGGCGCCTAGACGAACGGCTTCGGCAGGTAGGACAACCGCGCCCGCCGGCGCAGGATGACCTTCCGCGTGCCGTCGGCGTGCAGCTGGAGCCGGGCGAGTTCCCAGCCACCGGTGTCCGCCTGCAGGCTCAGCATGGTCGCCGCTGCGGACCGGGACGTACCCGGCGGGATCCGCAGCGGCGCGAACTCGTAATCCCCGGCAACCGCCTCCATCCCGCCGATTGTGCCCGCCCGACCCCCGGTGGTCACGTGACCCGTCCCGCCCGGGTCTGCCGGAGGACCGCCCGGACGGCAGGATGGGTGGCGACCCAGGACCACGCGAGAGGGAGGACGACGTGACCGATCCCGGCACCCGGACCGACGCGACCGCCGCTGACCTGGCCGAGCAGCAGGACATGGTCGACCCGCCGGAGGTGTCCCTCGCTGCCGACGCCGCACCCCCCGCCGGGGACGTCCCGGAGGCCGACGCGCTCGACCAGCAGCTGGTCGCCCGGCCCCGCGGCGTCGGGGGCGCGGCGCACCGCCCGGTCGGGGACCGGGAGGCCGACGACGCCGACGTCCTCGACCAGGAGGCCGACGTCCCGGTGGGGGACGACGACGACCTGACCTGAGCGGTCGACCTGACCGGAGCCGCGGCCGGGCCGCGGCGGTCAGCGGGCGGCGCGGAGCAGGAGCTCGGTGGCGGCGGAGGTCGCGGCCTCGACCGGGACCGGCTGCGGGGCGGTGAGCGGCACCTCCTGCTGACAGACCGTGCCGTCGGCGGGCAGCGTGAGGTCGATCAGGTAGGCGTCGGTGGCCGCGTCGATGCAGGGGGAGTTGCCGCCGTAGGCGGTGTGCCCGTCGCCCTCCATGGTCAGCAGCCGCGCGTTGCCGAGCTGCCGGGTCAGCTGGATCGCACCCGCGTACGGGGTGGCCATGTCGTAGGTGGTGCCGACGACCAGCGCCGTCGGTGCCGAGGGAGAGGCGACGAACGGCCCGCCGAAGGCGTCCGCGTCGGTGCGGGGCCACAGCGCGAAGCCGATCTCGGCGTAGGCGCCGGCGGCCCAGAAGTGCGGATAGGCCGCCCACTCCTGCGCGCCCCGCCGCAGGTAGGAGTCGACGTCGCGAGGCCACTCCCGCTCGCTCGCCCCGATCGCCACGAACCGGTCGGGACCCGGGTCGTCCGAACCGTCGGGGTCCTCCGGGTAGATCGCGAGGTCGAAGATGGCCCGCAGCGTCGAGCCGTCCCCGGCGGCCGCCTGGGCGAGCCCGGCGGCCAGCAGCCCCCAGAGCTGCTTGGCGTACAGCAGGGACTGGGTGACGTCGAGGATGACCTCCGGGGTGACCGGTTCCGGGTTGTCCGTGAAGCGGGGCGCGGGGATGGGGGTCGCGTCCGCCGTCGCCAGCAGCGCGTCGTAGGCGGCGAGGGGGTCGGCACCCCCGAACCCGGAGCAGGCGGCCTGGTCGGCGGCGCACGCGCCGGCGAACCGGTCGAGGGCCCGTTCGAGCGCGGCTCCCTGCGCGGTGCTCACGGCGACCGGGTCGTGGATGTAGGCCGCGGGGTCGAGGGCGCCGTCGAGGACGAGGGCCCGGTAGCGGTCGGGGAACAGCGTCGCGTACGTGGCCCCCAGGAAGGTGCCGTAGGAGAAGCCGAGGTAGGTCAACTGCTCCTCGCCCAGGCCGGCGCGCAGGGCGTCCATGTCCCGGGCGACGTTCGCCGTCGAGGCGTGCTCGAGGATCGCGCCGTTGTTGGCCAGGCACGCGTCGACGTAGCGCTGGGCGCGGGCCACCAGGGCCTGCGGGTCGAGGTCGAGCGGGGTGGGGAACGGGTGCGCCCACAGGCCCTCGGTGACCTGGTCGACCCGGCAGTCGATGGCCGGGGTGCTCTGGCCGACCCCGCGGGGGTCGAAGCCGACGATGTCGAAGCGGGCGCTCAGGCCGGGGTACAGCTGGTCGCCCAGGGCCTGCAGGACCTCCGCCGTCGCCGCCCCGGGCCCGCCGAAGTTGAGGAACAGCGAGCCGATGCGGGTGGCGGGGTCATCGGCGGGGACGCGGGCCACCGCGATCTGCACCCGCCCGGCGGCCGGGTCGTCGTAGTCCATCGGCAGGTCCGCGGTGGCGCACTCGACGCCGGCCGCCGTCCCCTCCGGGGTCGTTCCGCAGGCGGCCCAGGCGAGCACCGGTGGTGGCTCGGTGAGCAGGGCCGGCGTCGGGGCCTGCGCCGCGGCGCCGACCGTTCCGGACGCGAGCACGAGCGCGGCGAGCGTGGTGACAACGGCGGTGCGACGGCGGACGGACACGGGGCCCCCACTCGGACGAGCGGTGCCCTGCCGACGAGCGCCGCGGAGGTGGCGCTCAGCCAACACCCGCCGGCGGCGCGGTGGCAACAGCGGAACGGGAACGCTCCGTCTCGACCCGCGGACCGGTCCCGCTCAGGCCCCGTCGAGGCCCGGGAGCTGCAGGTCGGCCCGCACCGCGCCGACCCGACTTCCCGACCGACGGGAGGTGTGGTTAGGCTGCCCTAACTTGCGGAGCACGTCTCGGGAGGAACGCCATGACGACGAGTCCCGGCCGGAGCCCGGCCCCACCCGGCGTCCTCGGCGACCCGGCCGAACGGGCGCGGACCGCGGCCTGCCGCACCGCGGCCGCCCTGTGCGTGCGCGGCCTGGCGCCCGCCCGGCCGCTGGCCCACGCGACCCTGACCGCCGGGCAGGTCCTGGTGCTCGTCCCCGCCGGGGGAGAGGTGGCCGAGGCTCTGGCGGAGGAGGACGACCGCTCCGCCGTCCTCATGGTCAGCGACCGCGCGCCGGTCCCGCTGCGGGACTCGCTGCGCGCCCAGCTGTGGCTCTCCGGCTGGCTGACGCCGGTCCGGCCGGCCGACCAGCGCGCCGCCGCGCTCGCCTTCGCCGAGGTCCGGCCGGCCGAGCAACTGCTCGACGTCGGGCGGGACGCGACCCTGCTGCGGCTCGACCTCGCCGAGGTGGTCCTGCGCGAGGGACCCCGCTGCGTCGAGATCGGCCCGCCGGAGTACGCCGCCGCCCGTCCCGATCCGCTGGTCGACGTCGAGGCCGCGATGCTGCGGCACCTGGACCGCGACCACCCGGAGATCCTCACGCTGCTGCGCAGCCGCATCCCGGCCGGCGACCTCGGCCCGCGCGACGTCGTCCGCCCCCTGGGGATCGACCGGTACGGCTACCGGCTGCGGATCGAGCGGCCGACCAGCTCCCGCGACCTGCGCATCCCGTTCCCGCGGCCGCTGACCTGCCCCGGCCAGCTGCACGCCGCCACCCAGGCGCTGCTCTGCGCCACCCGCAGGCTCCACGTCGAGGCAGAGGCATAGGAAGCTCTACCCGCGTCAGGCGCCCGCTGACGTGGGTATTGGATCCAATGCCTCGTGGGTCAGTCGGCGTTCTCGGTGAGCAGCCGCGCCAGCCGGGTCCGCCGCGGCCGGACGTCGACCTCGCGGACGGCGCGGGCCAGCGCCCCCCCGCTGGCGTGCACGATCGACAGGTGCCGCTGGGCGCGGGTCAGGGCCGTGTAGACCAGCGGCCGTGACAGCATCCCGCCCGCCTCGGGCGGGAGGACGACGACCACGCCCGGCCACTCCGAGCCCTGCGCGCGGTGCACGGTGATCGCCCACCCGTGCCGCAGGTCGCTCAGCGCCGTTCCGCTGACCGTGACCGGCCCGGAGGCGAAGTCCACGGTCAGCGCGCCGTCCCCGGTGCCGGTGACCACCCCGACCTCGCCGTTGGCGAACCCGATCGGCTCCAGGTCGAGGTGGTTGGCGGTGGCCACCACCCGGTCGCCGGCGTCGAAACCCCACACCGTGCCGTCACCGGGGTTGAGCACGGCCTTGAGCGCCTTGTTCAGCTCGATCGTGCCGGCCGGGCCGCGGTGCACCGGGGTGACCACCTGCACCGTCGCCGGGTCGATGCCCAGCGCGCGGGGGATGGAGTCGGTGACCAGCTGCACCACCCGCCGGGCCGCCTCCGCGCTCCCCGTCGCCGGGACCACGACGACCTCGCGGTCGGGGGAGTCCACCGGCGGCAGCTCCCCGGTGCGGACGGCGTTGGCCAGCCGGGCGATCGCGCCGCCCTCGGCCTGCCGGTAGAGCGTGGTCAGCTCCGTCACGGGGACGACGCCGGAGTCGATGAGGTCGCCCAGCACGTGCCCCGGGCCGATCGAGGGCAGCTGCGCCGGGTCGCCCACCAGCAGCAGGTGGGTGCCGTCCGGGCACGCCTCCAGCAGCGCCGCGGTCAGCTCGACGTCGAGCATGGAGGCCTCGTCCACCACGACGACGTCGGCGTCCAGCGGCCACTCCTCGTTGCGGGCGAACCCGCCGGAGGTGCCCTGCGCGCCGAGCAGCCGGTGCACGGTGACCGCGGGGTGGTCGGTCAGCTCCTCCAGCCGCTTGGCCGCCCGCCCGGTCGGCGCGGCGAGCGCCACCTCGCTGCCCTTGGACCGCAGCAGCGTCACGATCGCCGCCACCGTCCGGCTCTTGCCGGTGCCCGGCCCGCCGGTGAGCAGCGAGACGCCGGCACCCAGCACCTGCGCGACGGCCTTCTTCTGCGCCTCGTCCAGCCCCTTGGCCACCGACCGGACGGCGGCGGGGTCGGCGATCCGCTCCGCGGTGGCGGCCAGCCGGGCGACGTTGTCCGCCACCGCCTCCTCGGCCATCCCGTAGCGGGCCAGCGACAACGTCCGCAACGCCGGGTCGGGCTCGGGCAGCTCGTCCTCGGGGCCCAGGGCGTCCTCGTCGAACTGCGGCTCCGGCGGCTCGTGCTCGAGCACGTCACCGGACTCGACCGCGGCGACGACCGCCGCCACCGGGTCGGCGATGCCCTCGGCCCGCAGCGCGGCGACGACCAGGTCGGCGGGGAGCACGGTGTGCCCGTCGCGGGTCGCCGTCCGCAGGGTGAGCGCGACGATGGCCCGGCCGCGGCGGGAGTCCTGACGGTCCGCGCCGGGCAGCACGGCGATCGCCAGCCGGTCGGCGTCGGCCAGCGTGACCCCGGTGAGCCCCAGCAGCGCCCACGGGTCGTCCCGCAGCCGGCGGGCGGCGTCGGTGCCGAGCGCGTCGGCGGCGGAGGCGGCCAGCCGCGCCTCCAGCCCGGCGCCGACCAGGAGCGCCACGACGTCGTAGGTGGGCTGCGCGGCCAGGAAACTGGAGAACAGCCGCTCGGCGCGCTGCCGGCCGACCCGCGGCAGCTTCAGCAGCCGGTCGGCGGTGACGTCGTCGGGGGAGGTGATGCCCGCGGCGGGCAGCTCGGCCGCGGTGCGCTTGCCCAGCCCGGGCCAGAGCCCGGCGGCGCAGAAGGCGGTGAAGACGGCGTCGGCGGCGACCCCGGTGGCGGCGGGACGGCTCATCGGTCCGACCGGCGCTCGGGATAGCCGAAGTAGGGCGCGGAGACGTCCTCCAGCGCGGTCCGGATCGCCGCCGGCAGCCGCACCGCCTCGGCGTCCAGCGAGGCCTGCAGCTGCTGGGCGGTGCGCGCCCCGACCACCGGCGCGGTCACCCCCGGCCGGTCGCGGACCCAGGCCAGGGCCACCGCCAGCGGCGTGGTGCCCAGCCCGTCGGCGGCGGTGATCACCGCCTCGACGATCCGGTCGGAGGTGGGGGAGCGCAGCCCGTCGATGAAGCCCTGCCACTGCGGCGAGGCGCCGCGGGACTCCGAGGGCGTGCTGTGCCGGTACTTCCCGGTGAGGATCCCGCGGCCCAGCGGCGACCAGGCCAGCACGCCCAGCCCCAGCGCCTCGGCGGCCGGCACGACCTCCCGCTCCACCCCGCGCTGCAGCAGCGAGTACTCCACCTGGGTGCTGACGATCGGCACGCGGCCCGGCCAGGCCCGCTGCCAGGTCGCGGCCTGGGCGGTCTGCCAGCCGGTGAAGTTGCTGATCCCCACGTACCGGACCCGGCCGGAGCCGACCGCGGCGTCGCACGCGGCGAGGGTCTCCTCCAGGGGGGTGGTGTCGTCCCAGCCGTGCAGCTGCCAGAGGTCGACGTGGTCGAGGCCGAGGCGGTCGAGGGAGGCGTCGAGGGCGCGCAGCAGGTGCCCGCGGGAGGCGCCCCGGCCCATCGGCCCCGGCCCGGTGCGGCCCACCGCCTTGGTGGCGACCAGGATGTCCGAGCGCGGGACGACGTCGGCGAGCAGCCGGCCCAGCGTCCGCTCGCTGTCGCCCTCGCAGTGCACGTCGGCGGTGTCGACCAGGGTGCCCCCGGCGTCGACGAACGCCGTCAGCTGCATCGCGGCCTCGTCCTCGTCGGTGTCCCGGCCCCACGTCATGGTGCCCAGCGCGAGGCGGGAGACGACCAGACCGCTGCGCCCCAGCGCCCTCTGTTCCACGGGGGGCCAACCTACCGGCGACCGGGGCCCGGGACCGGGGAGCACCGGCATGTGGGGACGGCGCGCCGGGGTGTGGATCCGGCCGCACCGGAGCGGCGGCCGGGCATCGGACCGGCGCCCGCCTAGGCTGGCCTCCCGTGCTTCCCCGAACCCACACCCCCCGCCCCGCGCACCGGGGCGGAACCCCGCGATGAGCTGGATCGAAGCGGTCGTCCTCGGCCTCGTCCAGGGCCTCACCGAGTTCCTGCCCATCTCGTCCAGCGCCCACCTGCGGGTGGTGGGGGAGGCCTTCGGCTGGGGCGATCCGGGCGCGGCGTTCACCGCGATCACCCAGATCGGCACCGAGGCCGCGGTGCTGCTCTACTTCCGCCACGACATCGGGCGGATCATCCGCGCCTGGGTGCTCTCCCTGGGCGACCGCAGGATGCGCCGCGACCCCGACGCGCGCATGGGCTGGCTGATCATCGTCGGCAGCGTGCCGATCGTCGTCCTCGGGCTGCTGTTCCAGGACGACATCGAGACCACCTTCCGCAGCCTCTGGATCGTGGCGACGGCGCTGATCGCGTTCTCGCTCATCCTGTTCTGGGCCGACCGCGTGGGCAGCAAGAAGCGGGAGCTGCACCAGCTGACCGTCGGGCACGGCATCGCGTTCGGGTTCGCCCAGGCGATGGCGCTGATCCCCGGGGTGTCGCGGTCGGGCGGCACCATCACCGCCGGCCTGTTCCTCGGGTACTCGCGGGCGGCGGCGGCCCGCTACTCGTTCCTGCTGGCGGTGCCCGCCGTCCTCGGGTCGGGCTTCTTCCAGGCCTACGAGGCGCTGACCGGCGACGTGGCCGGCGAGACCGTCGACTGGGGGCCGACGATCCTCGCGACCGTGCTCGCGTTCGGGGTCGGCCTGACGGTGATCGCCTGGCTGCTCCGCTACCTCGACCGCGGCAGCTTCACGCCGTTCGTCGTCTACCGGCTGCTGCTCGGCGGGCTGCTGCTCGTGCTGCTCGGCACCGGGGTGCTCGCCGCCCAGTAGTGCGAGGGCCCCCGTGCCCCCACCGCTCGCGAGCTCTCGGCGGGCCGCTGCACGGGGGCCGCCTAGGCTCGCGTGTCGTGACCACGGTCCTCCTCCTGCGGCACGGCCGGACGACGGCCAAC
The DNA here is from genome assembly GCF_051383655.1 of Geodermatophilus sp. CPCC 205761. NCBI lineage: Bacteria > Bacillati > Actinomycetota > Actinomycetes > Geodermatophilales > Geodermatophilaceae > Geodermatophilus > Geodermatophilus sp. CPCC 205761. The sequence continues at coordinate 11,167 of NZ_JALPKQ010000066.1, read as the reverse complement.
ACCGGCGGCGTCCTCGCCGGCTGGACGCCGGGCGTGCAGCTCGACGAGACCGGCTCGGCGCAGGCGCGGGCGGTGGGGGAGCGGCTCGCGCCGGTGCCCCTGGCCGCGGTCGTGAGCAGCCCCCTGGAGCGCTGCCGGCAGACCGCCGCCGCCGTCCTCGACGGGCGGGGGCTGGAGCTGCAGACCGACGAGCGGCTCGGCGAGGCCCGCTACGGCGACTGGACCGGGCGCCCGCTCAAGGAGCTGGTCAAGGAGCCGCTGTGGAAGGTGGTGCAGCAGCACCCCTCGGCGGCGGTGTTCCCCGGACCGGAGGGGGAGGGGCTGGCGCAGACCCAGGCCCGCGCGGTGGCCGCCGTCCGGGCGTGGAACGCCACGCTGGGCCCGGAGGCCGTCTGGCTGGCCTGCAGCCACGGCGACGTGATCAAGGCGGTGCTGGCCGACGCCCTCGGCCTGCACCTGGACCAGTTCCAGCGGATCGTCGTCGACCCGGCCTCGATCTCGGTGGTCACCTACACCGACACCCGGCCGTTCGTGGTGCGGATGAACGACACCGGCGGGGACGTCGCCGCGCTGGTGCCGCCGAAGCGGAAGCGGCGCCGCCGCCGGGCGGCCGACTCCGACGCCGTCGTCGGCGGGGGCGCCGGCGCGACCGTGTGACCTGGGTGTCTCCGGCTCGCCCGGGTCGGCCGTCCGCGTAACCTGGGATCCGTGCCGCGCCAGGTCTTCCTCTTCGAACGCCCGTCCCGGTTCGTCGCCGGCACGGTCGGCCAGCCCGGCGACCGCACCTTCTACCTGCAGGCCTCCGACGCAGCCGGCCGGGTGGTCAGCGTGGCGCTGGAGAAGACCCAGGTGCAGGTGCTCGCCGACCGCATGAACGAGCTGCTCGACGAGATCGCGACCCGCCCGGGCACCGTCGTCCCGCCGGACGCCGAGGTCGACGACCTGGAGCCGCTCGCCGCGCCGGTCGACGAGGAGTTCCGGGTCGCGGCGATGGGCCTGGCCTGGGACGGCGAGGCGCAGGCCGTCGTCGTCGAGGCCGTCGCCGCCGGTGAGGAGCCGGTCGACGAGGACGCGATCCTCTCCGACAGCGAGGAGGGGCCCGACGCGCTGCGGGTCACCATCACGCCGGCGGCCGCCCGGGCGTTCGTCGTCCGCGCCCGCCGGGTGGTGGCCGCCGGCCGGCCGTCCTGCCCGCTGTGCTCGCTGCCGCTGGACCCGAGCGGGCACGTCTGCCCGCGGCAGAACGGCTACCGCCGCTGAGCCGGGTGGCCGGGGTCACGAGGACGCCCCGATGAGCGAGCGCCCCGCCGACCAGGCGTCGGACCTGCGTGCGCCCGCGGACGACGCCGAGGCCCGCACCCTGCTGCTCGACGGCGAGATCGACCTCGAGGGCCGGTTGCTCGACGCCAGCAACGTCACCCTGGTCGGCACCATCCGCACCGCCGAGCTCGAGGGCGAGTGCGTGTACAAGCCGGTGGCCGGGGAGCGCCCGCTGTGGGACTTCCCCGACGGGACCCTGGCCGGCCGGGAGATCTCCGCCGCGCTGGTGTCCGAGGCCACCGGCTGGCGGGTCGTGCCGCCCACCGTCCTGCGTGACGGACCGTTCGGGCCCGGGATGGTGCAGCTGTGGATCGACGGCGACCCCGCGGTCGACCTCGCCGCGTTCGTGCGCTCGGACTCCCCGGCGCTGCGGCGGATGGCGGTGTTCGACGCCGTGGTCAACAACGCCGACCGCAAGGGCGGGCACATCATCCCGACCGTCGACGGGCACGTGTACGGCGTCGACCACGGCATCTGCTTCTCCGTCGAGCCCAAGCTGCGCACCCTGCTGTGGCGCTGGGCCGGCAAGCCGCTGCCGGCCGAGGCGGTGGAGGTGCTGGAGCGGCTGTCGGGTGACCTGCTCGGCGACCTCGGCGAGCAGCTGCACGAGCACCTGACCCGCCGCGAGGTGCGCCGCACCCAGCAGCGGGTCGCCGACCTGCTGCGCAGCGGGCGGCACCCGCAGCCCACCGGCGACTGGCCCGCCCTGCCCTGGCCGCCGTTCTGACCAGCCGGCCCCGCGAGACCTGCGAACTCGTGGCCATCAGCCGCTGACGACCACGAGTTCGCAGGTCTCGGCGGAAGGATCGGCCACCATGGGCCCATGCCGCACCGTTCGCGCCTGGCGATCCTGCTGCTCGACCTGCCGCCGGAGCTCCACGACGCCGGCCGTGACTTCTGGACCGGAGTGACCGGCCACCCCGCGGAGGCCGACCCGACCGACCCCGACTGGTCCTCCCTCGGCTCCTTCGCCGACGGCTTCCACCTGGAGGTGCAGCGCACCGGCACGGGGACGCCGCCGCGCTGGCACGTCGACGTCGAGACCGACGACGTCGCCGCCGAGGTGCAGCGGCTGGAGGCGCTCGGCGCTCGCCGGGTGGCCGACATGGGCGGCTTCTGGCAGATGAAGGACCCCGCCGGGCTGCTCTTCTGCGTGGTCGGCATCCAGACCGGCGCGGAGTTCGACCGGTACGCCACCACCTGGCCCTGAGCGGGCTACTCGAGGGTGACGAGGTCGATCATCGCGGCGGCCTGCAGCCCGTCGCCGTCCACGGTGAGCACCTCCAGCGGCACCCGGCGCCAGACGGCCAGCACCAGGTCCCCGGCGGTGCCGGTGAGGGCGGCGATCGGGAAGGGTCGGCTGCCGGCGAAGAGGGTGCGCTCGGCGTCGGCGTCCACCGCGTGGAACACCACCGGGTGGGCGGCCTCCGGCGGGCCGGCGGGGAACACCCCCGGGACGATCACCTCCAGCCACTCGTCGAGCCCGTCCAGCCCGAGGGCGGTGGGGATCGGCCGCACGTCGCCGAGCACCTGCTCCACGTCCACGGTGTGCACGACGGCCTCGTGCGTCTGCCGGCGCAGCACGAAGCCGACGTCCTGCCGCGGCGCCCACGTCCACACCCGCTCGACCGGGTCGGCCCCGGCCAGCACGGTCTCCAGCTCGGCGGACTGGGCCAGCCCGTAGCCGAGCAGCTCGTCGTCCGGGTGCCGGACCGGCTCCACGTACGTGCTCGGGTCGGTGGCGCGGGTGCGCACCACCCACGTCCAGAAGTGCTGCACGTCGGCGAGGTGCCAGACCAGGTCGGCCAGGGTCCAGCCGGGGCACCCGGGCACCGTCGCCCGCCAGCCACGCGCGAGCACCGCCTCGGCGGCGACGTCGGCGAAGCGTGCGTTGGTCTTCTGCAGGACGGGCAGGTACTCGTCGAGCTCCACGGCTCCTCCGTTCGCGGGTGGGGCGTCCAGGATGAGGGCCGACCGGCGCCGCCGGTACCCGCCTCTAGGCTCCTGGTGTGCTCGCCTGGCCCGCCCCGCTCCTGCCGACCCTCCCGGGCACCGGTCCCGTGCTCAAGCTGCACGACACCGCCCGCGCCGAGGTGGTCGCCACCAGCCCCGACCGAACCGCGCGGATGTACGTCTGCGGGATCACGCCCTACGACGCCACGCACCTCGGCCACGCCGCCACCTACCTGGCCTTCGACCTGGTCAACCGGGTGTGGCGGGACGCCGGGCACGCGGTCCACTACGTGCAGAACGTCACCGACATCGACGACCCGCTGCTGGAGCGCGCCGAGCGGGACGGCGAGGACTGGATCGTCCTCGCGATGCGCGAGACGGCGCTGTTCCGCGAGGACATGACGGCGCTGCGGGTGCTGCCGCCCGACGACTACGTGGGTGCGGTGGAGTCGATCCCGCGGATCGTCGGCCACCTCGAGTCGCTGCTGGACGAGGGGCTCGCCTACTCCCTCGACGACGGCACCGGTGACGTCTACCACGACGTGTCGCAGGCGCCCGGCTTCGGCGGGGAGTCGGGCTACGACGAGGCGGCGATGCTGCGGTTCTTCGCCGAGCGCGGCGGCGACCCCGACCGGGCCGGCAAGCGCAACCGGCTGGACCCGCTGCTGTGGCGCGGCGAGCGGCCGGGGGAGCCGTCCTGGCCCGGCCCGCGCGGGGTCGCCGGGCGGCCGGGGTGGCACATCGAGTGCGCCACCATCGCCCTGGAGACCATCGGCATGGGCTTCGACGTGCAGGGCGGGGGCAGCGACCTGGTGTTCCCGCACCACGAGTACTCCGCCGTCCACGCCGAGGCGCTCACCGCCACCAAGCCCTTCGCCCGGGCCTACGTGCACGCGGCGATGATCGGCCTGAACGGCGAGAAGATGAGCAAGAGCCGCGGCAACCTGGTCTTCGTCTCCCGGCTGCGCGGCGACGGCGTCGACCCGATGGCGATCCGCCTGGCGCTGCTGTCCGGGCACTACCGCAGCGACCGCATGTGGACCCCGGACCTCCTCGACGCCGCCCGCACCCGCCTGGCCACCTGGCGGCGGGCGGTCGCGCTGCCGGCCGGGGCTCCGGCCGCGCCGGTGCTGCAGGGGCTGCGCGAGCGGCTCTCCGAGGACCTGGACAGCCCCGGCGCTCTCGCCCTCGTCGACGAGTGGGCCGCGGCCACCCTGGCGGCCGGGCCCGACGCCGACCTGGAGGACGGCGCCCCGACGATCGTGTGCGACGCGGTCGACGCCCTCCTCGGTGTGGCGCTGGCCGACTCCTGATGCCCAGCAGCCCCTTCCGGCTGGTCGACCGGGCGGCGCGCGAGGCCGCGGAGGAGGACCTCGCCCCGGCGGCCACCCGCGCGGCGGCCAGCCGCGGGCGGGCCGTGCCCGAGCCCGAGGACGGGCTGCGCACCGCCTTCGAGCGGGACCGCGACCGGATCCTGCACGCCAAGTCCTTCCGCCGGCTCAAGCACAAGACGCAGGTCTTCCTCAACCCCGACGGCGACCACTTCGTCACCCGGCTGACCCACACGCTGCAGGTCACCCAGGTCGCCCGCTCCCTGGCCTGTGCGCTCGGGCTCAACGAGACCCTCGCCGAGGCGATCGCCCTGGGCCACGACCTCGGCCACTCGCCGTTCGGCCACATCGGCGAGGACGCGCTGGAGCCCTACGTCCCCGGCGGCTGGCACCACGCCGCGCAGGGCGTGCGGATCGTCGAGGTGCTGGAGCGGCTCAACCTCAGCTGGGAGGTCCGCGACGGCATCCGCGCGCACAGCTGGAAGATCACCCCGCCGCCGGCCACCCGGGAGGCGGAGTGCGTGCGGTACGCCGACCGGATCGGCTACCTCTCCCACGACGCGCTGGACGCCGTCCGGGCCGGGGTGCTGCGGGTGGCCGACCTGCCCGCCCGCGCCCGCGCCGTCTTCGGGGAGCCGGGCAGCCAGATGGTCGGCGCGATGGTCGACGCGGTCATCGACGGCAGCCTGACGTCGTCCTCCGGCGCCGTCGTCATGGCGGCCGGGCCGCTGGAGGCGATGCACGAGCTGCGCACGTTCATGTTCGAGCGCGTCTACGCCTCGGAGACCGCCGCGGGCCAGAAGCACTTGGCCATCGACGTCACCCGCCGGCTGGTCGACCACCACCTGGCGCACCCGGAGCTCATCCCGGCGTCCTACCGGGACACCGAGGCCGACCCGGTGACCCAGGTCGTCGACTACGTGTCGGGGATGACCGACCGGTTCGCGCTGGCGATGCACGACCGGCTGTTCGACGCCGACGCGACGTCGCAGATGCGCCCCCTGCTCCGCCTGGAGTGACCCCCCGGTGCCCGGCGGTTTCCGCGGAAACCGCCGGTCCGTACCACCGTCATCCCCAACAGAATCGGAGGACTCCGGCGCGGAGAGCCCCACCCGACGAGGGGGAGGACGGGGTCCTCGCTCAGTCGCGGGAGCCGCCGCGGCGGCGCAGGTAGCGCTCGAACTCGCGGGCGATCGAGTCGCCGTTGGCGTTGGACAGGTCGACCTCGGTGGCCCGCTCCTCCAGCGAGCGCACGTACTCGACGACCTCGGCGTCCTCCTGGGCCATCTCGTCGACGGTCTTCACCCAGTCCTCGGCCTGCTGGGGGAGCGCTCCCAGCGGCACGGTGAGCTCGAGGACCTCCTCGACCCGCTGCAGCAGGGCGACGGTGGCACGCGGGGACGGCGGCTGGGAGACGTAGTGCGGCACCGCGGCCCAGAAGCTGATCGCCGGCAGCCCGGCCTGCACGCACGCGTCCTGGAAGACGCCGAGGATGCCGGTCGGGCCCTCGTAGCGGGAGGTCTCCAGGCCGAACCGCTCCGCGGACTCGGCGTCGTACGCCGACCCGGTCACCGGCGTCGGGCGGGTGTGCGGCGTGTCGGCCAGCAGCGCGCCCAGGCCGATGACGGTGCGGGCGTCGAGCTCCCGGCACAGCTCGATGAGCTCCTCGCAGAACGTCCGCCACCGCATGTTGGGCTCGATGCCCCGGATCAGGACGACGTCCCGCGGGGAGCCCGGCGGACGGGCGACGGAGACGCGGGTGGTGGGCCACTCGACCCGCCGGCTGACCCCGTCGACGAGCGAGACGGTGGGCCGGTTGACCTGGAAGTCGTAGTAGTCCTCCGGGTCGAGCGCGGCGAGCGGGGCGGCGTCCCAGATGAGCTCGAGGTGCTCCAGCGCCCCGGTGGCGGCGTCCCCGGCGTCGTTCCAGCCCTCGAAGGCGACGACCACCATGGGGTCGCTCAGCCGGGGCAGGTCCTCAGGGGTGGACTTCGGGTCGATCACCCCTGCGAGCCTACGTCGGTCGGGCACCGGTGCCGCGCTCGAACGCCCGTCCGTGTGGGCCACCTCGCCCGGTGGTGGAACGAACCGGCTCGCCCGCACGTCTAGTCTTGTTCGGTGTCCGCCTCCGGCCCGTCCCTGCGCCCGGACGCCACGGCAGCGCTCACGACGCTCCTGAACCGGCGCATCCTCGTGCTCGACGGTGCGATGGGCACGGCGATCCAGCAGCACCGGCCCGGCGAGGCGGCCTACCGCGGGGAGCGGTTCGCCGACTGGCCGACCGACGTGCGCGGCAACAACGACCTGCTCAGCCTCACCGCCCCCGACCTGGTCGCCGGCATCCACCGCGAGTACCTCGAGGCCGGCGCCGACCTGGTCGAGACCAACACGTTCAACGCCACCGCGATCTCGCTGTCCGACTACGGGATGTCCGGCCTGGCGTACGAGCTCAACGTCGCGGCCGCCCGGCTGGCCCGGCGGGAGTGCGACGCGATGACCGCGCGCACCCCGGACCGGCCGCGGTTCGTCGTCGGCGCGCTGGGGCCGACCAGCCGGACGGCGTCCATCTCGCCCGACGTCAACGACCCCGGGGCCCGCAACGTCGGCTTCGACGAGCTGGTCGAGGCCTACCTGACCCAGGCCCGCGGGCTGGTCGACGGCGGCTCCGACGTCCTGCTCATCGAGACGATCTTCGACACGCTCAACGCCAAGGCGGCGATCTTCGCGCTGGAGACGCTGTTCGAGGAGCACGGCCGGCGCTGGCCGGTGATGGTCTCCGGGACCATCACCGACGCGTCCGGGCGCACGCTGTCCGGCCAGGTCACCGAGGCCTTCTGGTACTCCGTGCGGCACGCCCGGCCGCTGCTCGTCGGGCTCAACTGCGCGCTCGGCGCGGCGGAGATGCGGCCCTACGTCGCCGAGCTGTCCCGCATCGCCGACACCTTCGTCTCCTGCTACCCGAACGCCGGGCTGCCCAACGCCTTCGGCGAGTACGACGAGTCGCCCGAGGAGACCGCCGCCGTCCTGGCGGAGTTCGCCGCCAGCGGCTTCGTCAACCTGGTCGGTGGTTGCTGCGGGACCACGCCCGCGCACGTCGCCGCCATCGCCGCCGCGGTGCAGGACCGGGCGCCCCGGACGCCGCCGGCCGTGCCCCCCGCCCTGCGGTTGTCCGGCCTCGAGCCGCTGGTCGTCACGCCGGAGAGCCTCTTCGTCAACGTCGGCGAGCGCACCAACATCACCGGGTCGGCCCGCTTCCGCAACCTCATCAAGGCCGGCGACTACCCGGCCGCGCTGGCCGTGGCGCGGCAGCAGGTCGAGGCCGGCGCGCAGGTCATCGACGTCAACATGGACGAGGGGATGATCGACGGCGTCGCGGCGATGGACCGCTTCACCAAGCTGATCGCCGCCGAGCCCGACATCTGCCGGGTGCCCACGATGATCGACTCCTCCAAGTGGGAGGTCATCGAGGCGGGCCTCAAGTGCGTGCAGGGCAAGTCGATCGTCAACTCGATCTCGCTCAAGTCGGGGGAGGAGGCCTTCGTCCGCGAGGCGCGGCTGTGCCGCCGGTACGGCGCCGCGGTCGTCGTCATGGCCTTCGACGAGGACGGCCAGGCCGACAGCCTGGAGCGGCGGACGCAGATCTGCCGGCGGGCCTACGACATCCTCACGCGGGACGTCGGGTTCCCGGCCGAGGACATCATCTTCGACCCCAACGTGTTCGCCGTCGCCACGGGCATCGAGGAGCACGCGACGTACGGGCTGGACTTCGTCGAGGCCACCCGCTGGATCAAGCAGAACCTGCCCGGGGCGCTGGTCTCCGGCGGCGTCTCGAACGTCTCGTTCTCCTTCCGCGGCAACAACCGGGTGCGCGAGGCGATCCACGCGGTGTTCCTGTTCCACGCCATCGCGGCCGGCATGGACATGGGCATCGTCAACGCCGGCGCGCTGGAGGTCTACGCGGAGGTCCCCGAGCAGCTGCGGGAGCGGATCGAGGACGTCGTCCTCAACCGCCGGCCCGACGCCACCGAGCGGCTCCTGGAGATCGCCGGCGACTACGCCGGGGACGGCGCGGTCACGGAGGCCGAGGCGGGGGAGTGGCGGTCGCTGCCGGTCGCCGAGCGGATCACCCACGCCCTGGTCAAGGGCATCGACGAGTTCGTGGAGGCCGACACCGAGGAGCTGCGCGCGCAGATCCGGGAGCGCGGCGGACGGCCGATCGAGGTGATCGAGGGCCCGCTGATGGCCGGCATGAACGTCGTCGGCGACCTGTTCGGCGCGGGCAAGATGTTCCTGCCGCAGGTGGTGAAGTCCGCCCGCGTCATGAAGAAGGCGGTCGCCTACCTCGTGCCGTTCATCGAGGCGGAGAAGCGGCCCGGCGACGCCGAGCGCAGCATCGGCAAGGTCGTCATGGCCACGGTCAAGGGCGACGTCCACGACATCGGCAAGAACATCGTCGGCGTCGTGCTGCAGTGCAACAACTACGAGGTGGTCGACCTCGGCGTGATGGTGCCCGCGCAGCGGATCCTGGACACCGCCAAGGAGGAGGGCGCCGACGTGATCGGCCTCTCCGGTCTGATCACGCCGTCGCTGGACGAGATGGTGAACCTGGCGGCGGAGATGGAGCGTCAGGGCTTCGAGCTCCCGCTGCTGGTCGGCGGCGCGACCACCTCCCGCGCGCACACGGCGGTCAAGGTCGCGCCGAAGTACCACGGCCCGGTCATCTGGGTGAAGGACGCCTCCCGGTCGGTGCCGGTCGTGGCCGCCCTGCTGTCGGACGAGCAGCGGCCCGCGCTGCTGGCCGAGGTCGAGGCCGACCACGAGGCGCTGCGCGAGCGGCACGCCGCCCGGCAGGACACCCGCTCGCTGCTGCCGCTGGCCGCCGCCCGCGCCGCGGCGACCCCGGTCGACTGGAGCAGCTACCACCCGCCGCGGCCGCGGATGCTGCTGCAGCAGGCGATGGACGTGTGCGCCGGGCCCTCCTGCGACCACGTCCACCAGGTGGCCACCCAGTTCGTCCGGACGTTCACCGGCTATCCGCTGGAGGAGCTGCGCCGCTACATCGACTGGCAGCCGTTCTTCAATGCCTGGGAGATGCGCGGCCGGTTCCCCGACATCCTGAACAACCCGGCGACGGGCGAGACGGCCCGCCGGCTGTACGAGGACGCGCAGGTCATGCTCGACCGCGTCATCGGGGAGCAGTGGCTGCGCGCCAACGGCGTCTTCGGCCTGTTCCCCGCCAACCAGGTGGACGGCGACGACATCGAGGTCTACACCGACGAGTCGCGGACCGCCGTCCGGGCCACCCTGCACCAGCTGCGGCAGCAGACCCAGGGCCGCGACGGCGCCCCGCGCAAGTCGCTGGCCGACTACGTCGCGCCCAAGCACACCGGGCTGCGCGACCACGTCGGCGCCTTCGCGGTGACCGCCGGCATCGGCCTGGCCGAGCGGTCGGCCCGGTTCAAGGCGGAGAACGACGACTACAGCGCGATCCTGCTGGAGTCGCTCGGCGACCGGCTGGCCGAGGCCTTCGCCGAGCGGCTGCACGAGCGGGTGCGCAAGGAGTTCTGGGGGTACGCCCCGAGTGAGGGCCTCGACAACGAGGAGCTCATCGCCGAGCGGTACCAGGGCATCCGGCCCGCGCCGGGCTACCCCGCGTGCCCCGAGCACACCGAGAAGCAGACGATCTGGCAGTTGCTCGACGTCGAGGCCGCTACCGGCATCGAGCTCACCGAGAGCATGGCCATGTGGCCCGGGGCGGCGGTCAGCGGCCTGTACTTCTCCCACCCGCAGTCGCGGTACTTCGTGCTCGGGCGGGTGGGGCGCGACCAGGTCGAGGACTACGCCCGGCGCAAGGGCTGGACGGTCGCCGAGGCGGAGCGGTGGCTCTCGCCGAACCTGGGCTACCGGACCGAGGACGAGTGAGCCACGCCACACCGGGCTGATGTGACGGATCAGTCCGCTTCGGTCGCGCAGCGTCGTGATAGTTTCGTTATCTGTCCGCCGGGCCCCGCTCCTCGACCGAGGACCCCGGCCGGACTCCGCCGAACTGTGCGCGGCACACCGCCGCGCTCGGACCGGGGACCCACGGTTCCTCTGGGGTGAATCCTGCGCGCGTGCGCGCCGCAGGTAGGGCGACTTCCGGCCCGAACCCGTCAGCTAACTCGGTAGGCGGCTGAGGAAGAACGGAGAGCCGCCCCTGTGGCGACCCTGAACCGCGCCTCCGCGCCTCGAGTCGAGGACGCCGCCCCCGAGGGGGACCTCCCCACCGCCGTCGCCCGCCGGCGCCGCCGCGTGCCCGCTCCGCGCTCCCGGGTGGCCTACGCCCTGGGCCTGGCCACGGTGTGCACGGTCGCCGCCGTGAACCTGGTCGCCGGCGGGACCGCCACCCCGGCCACGGCGAGCCCGCAGGAGCAGTCCGCGTCGGTCGCCGTCGCCGACGCGCTCGGCATCGAGGAGACCGCCGCCGGCCAGCCGGCCGCGCCGGCGGAGGACCCCCGACTGCTCGAGCAGCTCGCCGCCACCCGCGCGGGGCGTGGCGCCGGGCAGGCCGCCGCGGCCGCGGT
>NZ_JALPKQ010000065.1:0-23011 GCF_051383655.1 Geodermatophilus sp. CPCC 205761 | reverse complement strand
GGTCGCCAGCGCCCGGGCGGCCAGCACGTCCGGATCGGCCGCGGCCAGCCGGCCGGCCGCGGCGGCCTCGCGCGCCCACCGGAGCCGCCAGGGCAGCCACCGCAGCAGCGCCCAGCCCACCGGCAGGACGACGAGGACGACGGCGAGCGCCCCGGCCAGCGTCGTCGCGGCGTCCTGCGCGGCCTGCCCGGCGCCACCGACCGAGGCACCGGCGCTGCCCAGGGCGTCGAAGGGGGCGGCCAGCTCGTCGCCGACCACGGGCACGTCCCCGGCGGCCGCCGCGGCCGAGGCCATGCTGCCCGCCACCGAGGAGCCGAGGTCCTCGACCGCCCGGCCGGGCTCGGCCAGCGCGAGCACCGCGCCGTGCACCACCCGGGCGACGAGGACCCAGAGCACGAGCCAGGCCAGCACGCCGACGTCGGCGGCCAGCTGGCGGGCCCGCAGGCCGGGATGTCGGGCGTACAGGTGCATGGCGGGTCCTCCCGGGTCGAGCGCCGTCGGCCGGCACGGGGCGCGCGGTACCCGCGGAGCCGTCGCTCACCCGGCCGGTGGAACGGCGCGCGACCACCCCGGGGCGGCGCGGCCCCCCGCCTAGACTCCGCGCGAGGCCCGCCCCGACCGGGCGGCCCACGATGCGGTGGGGCTCCCGTCACCCTCGGGGGCGTCCTGCCGGGACCAGGAGCGTGCGATGCAGGTCGGGGTCCCCCGAGAGGTGAAGAACCGGGAGTACCGGGTCGCGCTGACCCCCGCCGGGGTGACGGAGCTGGTGCGCGCCGGGCACACGGTGCTCATCGAGCAGGGCGCGGGGGAGGGGTCCTCCATCCCGGACGCCGACTTCACCGCCGCCGGCGCGCGGATCCTGCCCACCGCCGACGACGTGTGGGCGGCCGCGGACCTGGTCCTCAAGGTCAAGGAGCCGGTGGCCGAGGAGTACGGCCGGCTGCGCGCGGACCAGACGCTGTTCACCTACCTGCACCTCGCGGCGTCCAAGGAGTGCACCGACGCCCTCGTCACCTCCGGCACCACCGCGATCGCCTACGAGACGGTCCAGACGGCGGACGGCGCGCTGCCGCTGCTGGCACCGATGTCGGAGGTCGCCGGCCGGATGGCCCCCCAGGTGGGCGCGCACAGCCTGGAGCGGGCGCACGGCGGCCGCGGCGTGCTGCTCGGCGGCGTGTCCGGCGTCTACGCGGCCAAGGTCGTCGTCATCGGCGCGGGGGTCTCCGGCATGAACGCCGCCGCGATCGCGCTGGGCATGCAGGCCGAGGTCGTCGTCCTGGACAGGGACATCGACAAGCTGCGCGCCGCCGACCGGATCTACCAGGGGCACCTGCAGACGGTTGCCTCCAACGCCTACGAGGTGGAGCGCGCCGTGCTGGACGCCGACCTGGTGATCGGCGCGGTCCTGGTGCCCGGCGCGAAGGCCCCGACGCTGGTGAGCAACGAGCTGGTGGCGCGGATGAAGCCGGGGTCGGTCCTCGTCGACATCGCCGTCGACCAGGGCGGGTGCTTCGAGGACACCCGGCCCACGACACACGACGAGCCGACCTTCCGGGTGCACGAGTCGGTGTTCTACTGCGTGGCGAACATGCCGGGTGCGGTGCCCAACACCTCGACCCACGCGCTCACCAACGTGACGCTGCCCTACGTGATGGCGCTGGCCAACGAGGGCACGGTCGCCGCGGTGCGCGCCGACCGGGCTCTCGCGCACGGGGTCAACGTCGTGGCCGGGCAGGTGGTGCTGCCCGAGGTCGCGCAGGCCCACGGCCTGGCGGCCGTGGCACTCGAGGAGGTGCTCCACTGACCGTCACCGCACCGCCCGGCGACGTCGCCCGCGTCGTCACCGGCTATCTCGACCACCTCACCGTCGAGCGCGGGCTGGCCGTGAACACCATCACCTCCTACCGCCGCGACCTGCGTCGCTACACCGGGTTCCTGGAGGCCGGCGGCGTCCGCGGGCTGGCCGAGGTGACCGAGTCCGACGTCGCGGCCTTCCTGACCGCCCTGCGGTCCGGCGACGACGAGCACCCGCCGCTGTCGGCGACGTCGGCGGCCCGCGCGGTGGTCGCCGTCCGCGGGCTGCACCGGTTCGCGCTGCTGGACGGGCTGGTGCTCGACGACGTCGCGCACGAGGTCCGCCCGCCCGCGCCGGCGCGCCGGCTGCCCAAGGCCGTCCCGGTGGAGTCGGTGGTCGCGCTGATCGAGGCGGCGGGCTCGGTGGAGGGGCCGCGTGGGCTGCGGGACCGGGCGCTGCTGGAGTTGCTCTACGGCACCGGCGCGCGCATCTCCGAGGCCGTCGGCCTGGCCGTCGACGACCTCGACCGCGGCCAGGCGGCCGTGCGGCTGGCCGGCAAGGGCGGCAAGCAGCGCGTGGTGCCGGTCGGCAGCTACGCGCTGCGCGCGGTGGAGGACTACCTGGTCCGTGCCCGCCCGGCCCTGGCCGCGGCCGGCCGCGCCGGGGTGCGGGGCGGCGCGCTGTTCCTCAACGCCCGCGGCGGGCCGCTGTCCCGCCAGAGCGCGTGGGCCATCCTGCGGACGGCGGCCGAGCGGGCAGGCGAGGCGGGCGGGGTGGACCTGGTCGACACGGTGTCCCCGCACACGCTGCGGCACTCCTTCGCCACCCACCTGCTCGACGGCGGCGCCGACGTCCGCGTGGTGCAGGAGCTGCTCGGCCACGCCTCGGTGACCACCACCCAGGTCTACACGCTGGTCACCGTCGACCGGCTGCGCGAGGTCTACGCCAGCAGCCACCCGCGCGCGCTCAACTGACAGTCGATCTCCAGCCGGCTCGGCGCATGTTGCCAGCGGTTTCGGCTCAATGGTGCGGGTGGTTGGCATGGGTCGCCATGTCGACACGGAAACCGGCGTGCCTCCTCGGTGATCCGCGCATGTCTCCCTAGCCTCGGATCCACCCGGGCGGCAGAACGGCTGACCGCCCCCGGCACCGGCCGGGACCCGGGCACGAGGTGGAGGCAACAGACCGATGGCGATCCGAGGGGACGCGGCCGGCCCGGCCGTCGCGCTCCCGACCGACACCGGACCCGAGATGGGCGCCGCCGCCTCGCGGCTGGACCCGGCGCGCGCGCGGATCCGCCCGCTGCCGGAACCCAAGCCGCTGACGCAGCACGGCCCGGCGCGCGTCGTGGCGATGTGCAACCAGAAGGGCGGCGTCGGCAAGACGACGTCGACCATCAACCTGGGTGCCGCACTGGTCGAGCACGGCCGTCGCGTGCTGCTCATCGACCTCGACCCGCAGGGTGCCCTGTCGGTCGGGCTCGGCGTGCCGGCCCAGAACATGGACCGCACGATCTACAACGCGCTCATGGAGCGGCGGACGACGCTGGCCGACGTCCGGGTGCACACCGACATCCCCGGCCTGGACCTGGTGCCCAGCAACATCGACCTGTCCGCCGCCGAGGTGCAGCTGGTGAGCGAGGTCGCCCGCGAGCAGACGCTGCTGCGGGTGATCGCCGACATCCGGGACGAGTACGACTACATCCTCATCGACTGCCAGCCGTCGCTGGGCCTGCTCACGGTCAACGCGCTGACCGCGGCGCAGGGCGTGATCATCCCGCTGGAGTGCGAGTTCTTCTCGCTGCGCGGCGTCGCCCTGCTCGTCGACACGATCGAGAAGGTCAAGGAGCGGCTCAACCCCGACCTGGAGATCTCCGGGATCCTGGCCACGATGTACGACGCGCGCACCGTGCACTGCCGCGAGGTGTTCAGCCGGGTGGTCGAGGCCTTCGGCGACACCGTCTTCCAGACCGTCATCCAGCGCACCGTCCGCTTCCCCGAGACCACGGTCGCCGGCCAGCCCATCACCACCTGGGCGCCGACGTCCTCGGGCGCCTCGGCCTACCGCGACCTGGCCAAGGAGGTGCTGGCACTGTGACGCGCCGCCCTGTGCTCCCCGGCGCGGCCGAGCTGTTCCGCCGCACCGACACCACGTCGTCGGTGCCGGAGGTGACCGAGCTGCCGAGCATCAGCGCGACGGTGAGCTCCCCGGCCCTGCGCGGCGGCCCGACCGGGCGGCGCGGGGAGCCGGCGCCCGCCGAGACGACCGCCCCGCTGACCCTGGTGCCCGGCGGTGTCTCGGACGACGCCGACCCGCTGGCCACCTACCGCACGGCGCCGCAGCCGGCTCCCGTTGTCCAGCCGACCCGGCCCACCCGCGGCCGGGCGCAGCGGGCCGAGCGCACCAAGCACGACGAGAAGATCACCGTCTACATCTCGGCCGACGAGCTGCTGGCCCTGGAGAGCGCGCGGCTGACGCTGCGCGCCGAGCACGGCGTGGCCGCCGACCGCGGCCGCATCGTGCGCGAGGCGATCAACGTCCTGCTGGGTGACCTCGCCGAGCGCGGCGCGGACGCCGTCCTCGTCCGGCGACTCAAGAGCTGAGCGCTCTCTAGGCTGGATCCGTGACCGGGGCACAGGCGCAGTCGCGGTTCACGGTCCGGCTGACCAACTTCGAGGGCCCGTTCGACCTGCTCCTGCAGCTGATCGGCAAGCACAAGCTCGACGTCACCGAGATCGCGCTGTCGCAGGTCACCGACGAGTTCATCGCGCACCTGCGGGCCCTGGGCGACGAGCTCGACCTCGACCAGGCCAGCGAGTTCCTCGTCGTCGCCGCGACCCTGCTCGACCTCAAGGCCGCCCGGCTGCTGCCCGCGGCCGACGTCGAGGACGAGGACGACCTGGAGCTGCTCGAGGCCCGTGACCTGCTGTTCGCCCGGCTGCTGCAGTACCGGGCCTACAAGCAGGCCGCGGCGTTCCTCCGCGAACGGGAGGCCGAGGCCGCCCGCCGCTTCCCGCGGGACGCCGGCCTGGAGCCGCGCTTCGCGGAGCTGATGCCCGAGGTGCTGCTCGGCGTGACACCGGCGCAGTTCGCGGCGCTCGCCACCCGGGCGCTGACGCCGAAGGCACCGCCGGTCGTGAGCGTCTCCCACCTGCACGCACCCCCGGTCAGCGTCTCCGAGCAGCTGCTGCTGGTGCGCAACCAGCTGCTGGCGGCGGGGACGGTGACCTTCCGGGCGCTGTCGGCCGACTGCGGGCACACCCTCGAGGTCGTGGCCCGGTTCCTGGCGCTGCTCGAGCTCTACCGCCAGCAGCGGGTGACCTTCGAACAGCTCACCCCGCTCGGCGAGCTGCACGTGCGGTGGACCGGCGGCTCCGAGCCGGAACCGGAACCGGACGACGACGCCGACGAGGAGTACGCATGAGCGAGGACCGGCCGCCGATCTCCTGGGAGGCCCTCGCCGCGGAGCTCGCCTCCACCCGCGAGGAGGCCGAGGAGCGCAGCGGTCCGGACCCCGGGACGTGGGACGCGGTCGCCGCCGAGCTCGCCGCGCGGGTGGCCGAGCGCCCCGCCCCGGAGGGGGAGGTCGCTCCCGAGCCGGTGGCCGAGCCCGCACCGCTGCCGCCGCCGACCGTCGCCGCGGCCGCTCCGGCACCGCCGGAGCCGGAGCCGGAACCCGAGCCCCTCGACCCCGCCGCGCTGCGCGGGGGGCTGGAGGCGCTGCTGTTCGTCATGGACTCCCCGGTGGACGAGGTCACCCTGGCCGAGGCGCTGCACTGCCCGGTGCCCCGGGTGCACGCCGAGCTGGCCGGGCTGGCGGAGGACTACGACCGGCGCAGCGCCGGGATGACGCTGCGGCGGGCGGGGGAGGGCTGGCGGCTCTACACCCGCGAGGAGTACGCCGGCGTCGTCGAGCGGCACCTGCTCGAGGGACAGCGCAGCCGGCTCACCCAGGCCGCGCTGGAGACCCTCGCCGTGATCGCCTACCGCCAGCCGGTGACCCGGGCGCGCGTCGCGGCGATCCGTGGCGTCGGGGTGGACGGCGTCATGCGCACGCTGGTCAGCCGCGGGCTGGTGCACGAGGTGGGCAGCGACCCGGACAGCGGGGGCGGGCTGTACGCGACCACGCCGCTGTTCCTGGAGCGGCTGGGGCTCCGCGGCCTGGACGAGCTGCCGGAGCTGGGGCCGCTGCTGCCCGAGACGTCGTCGGTCCTCGACGAGCACCCCGACGCCTGAAGAAGGACCCCTGGAGGACCGGCGAACGCCGTCCCGAGGGGATGCGGCCGGGTGGGAGACTGGACCCGATGAACAGCGCACCGCACGACGAGACCTCCACCGACGCCGGCGACGGCTGGTCGGAGGACATGGAGCTCGCGCCCGTCCACCCCGGCGACCGCGAGGACGATCCCGCCGACGACGAGCGGGAGGGCGAGCGGCTGCAGAAGGTGCTGGCGCGGGCGGGGGTCGGGTCGCGGCGGGTCTGCGAGGACATGATCGCCGCCGGCCGGATCAGCGTGAACGGTCGCACCGTCATGGTCCAGGGCATGCGGGTCGACGCCCGCCGGGACCGGATCGCCGTCGACGGTGCCCGCCTGGAACTGCGCGACGACCGCGTCACCTACGCCCTCAACAAGCCCTCCGGCGTGATCACCGCGATGAGCGACGACCGCAACCGCCCGACCGTCGGCGACATGGTGGGCGACCTCGCCCCCGGCCTGGTGCACGTCGGCCGGCTGGACCAGGACACCGAGGGCCTGCTGCTGGTCACCAACGACGGCGAGCTGGCCCACCGGCTGGCCCACCCGCGCTACGAGGTCCGCAAGACCTACCTCGCCCAGGTGTCGGGGTCCGTTCCCCGCGACCTGGCCAAGCGGCTGCGGTCCGGCGTCGAGCTGGAGGACGGGCCGGTCAAGGTGCACTCGTTCCGGGTGGTCGACACCCACGCCGGCCAGTCGGTCGTCGAGGTGGTGCTGCACGAGGGGCGCAAGCACATCGTCCGGCGGCTGCTCGCGCACGTCGGCCTCCCGGTGTCCCGGCTGACCCGCACCGCGGTCGGCCCGGTCCGGCTCGAGCGGATGCGGGTCGGCTCGATCCGGCGGCTCAGCCGCGCCGAGGTCGGCGCCCTCCAGGAGACCGTCGGCCTCTGAACCCGGAGCGCGCGCCGAGACGGTAGACAGACGTCATGACACTCGTGGCGGGGGTCGACTCGTCGACGCAGGCGTGCAAGGTCGTCGTCCGGGACGCCGGGGACGGCCGGCTGGTCCGGGAGGGCCGGGCCGCGCACCCGGACGGCACCGAGGTGCACCCGGCGGCATGGGATGCCGCGCTGGCCGACGCCATCGAACAGGCCGGCGGGCTCGACGACGTCGCCGCGGTGGCCGTGGCCGGCCAGCAGCACGGCATGGTCTGCCTGGACGAGGACGGCGAGGTCGTGCGTCCGGCACTGCTGTGGAACGACACCCGCTCCGCCGGCGCCGCCGTGGACCTGATCGACGAGCTCGGCGGCGGCGACACCGGACGGCGGGCCTGGGCCGAGGCCGTGGGCCTGGTGCCGGTCGCGTCCTTCACCGTCACCAAGCTGCGCTGGCTGGCCGACGCCGAGCCCGACGCCGCCGCCCGCACGGCCGCGGTGTGCCTGCCGCACGACTGGCTGACCTGGCGGCTGGCCGGCGCGCCCTCGCTCGAGGCGCTGGTCACCGACCGCGGCGACGCCAGCGGCACCGGCTACTGGTCACCGGCCACGGGGGAGTACCGGCCCGACCTGCTGGAGCGGGCGCTGGGCCGGCCGGCGGCGGTGCCGCGGGTGCTGGGCCCGGCCGAGGCCGGCGGCAGCACGCCCGGCGGCACGGTCCTCGGGCCGGGCACCGGCGACAACGCCGGCGCCGCGCTCGGGCTGGCCGCCGAGCCGGGCGACGTCGTCTGCTCGATCGGCACGTCCGGGGTGGTCTCCACGGTGACGACCACGCCGGCCGCCGACCCGACCGGCGCGGTCGCCGGGTTCGCCGACGCGACCGGCAACTACCTGCCCCTGGTGGCCACGCTCAACGCGGCCCGGGTGCTCGACGCGACCGCCCGGCTGCTCGGCGTCGACCACGCGGAGCTGTCCCGGCTGGCGCTCTCGGCTCCCGCCGGCGCGGGCGGTCTGGTGCTGGTGCCTTACCTCGAGGGCGAGCGGACGCCGGACCGCCCGACCGCCACCGGCGCCCTCCACGGCCTGACCCTCGCCACGTCCGACCCCGCGCACCTGGCCCGGGCCGCGGTGGAGGGCCTGCTGTGCGGGCTGGCCGACGGGCTGGACGCGGTCGCCGCCGCGACCGGGACGCCGGTGCGCCGGGTGTTCCTCGTCGGCGGCGGCGCCCGGTCCGACGCGGTGCGCCGGCTGGCACCCGCCGTCCTGGGCGTGCCGGTGCTGGTGCCGCCGGCGGGGGAGTACGTCGCCGACGGCGCCGCCCGGCAGGCCGCCTGGGTGCTCGCCGGTGGCGCGACCGCGCCCGAGTGGCCGCGCCCGGGCACCGAGGTGCACGAGGCCGACCCGGTGCCGTTCGTCCGGGAGCGTTACGCCGACGTCCGCGACCTCACCGCCGAGCGACTCGCGTGAGCGTCCTGCCGACCGGCGAGCAGTTCTCCCTCCGCGCCGGGGACGCCGAGGTCACCGCCGTCGAGGTGGGCGGCGGCCTGCGCACCTACCGCGTCGGGGGCCGGGAGGTGCTCGACGGGTACGACGCCGGCGAGATGGCCGAGGCCGCCCGCGGTCACGTCCTCGCGCCCTGGCCGAACCGGCTGCGCGACGGCGTCTACACCTGGGACGGCGAGCGGCACCGCACCCCGGTCACCGAGCCGGAGCGCGGCACCGCGATCCACGGCCTGGTCCAGTTCGCCTCCTGGCGGGCGGTCGAGCGCGCCGAGGACCGGGTGGTGCTGGAGCACCTGCTGTTCCCGAGGCCCGGCTATCCCTTCACCCTGCGGCTGCGGGTGGCGTACGCGCTGTCGGCGGACGGCCTGCGGGTGACCACCACCGCGACCAACGAGGGCCTCGCCGCGCTGCCGTACGGGGAGGGGCACCACCCGTACGTCCTGGCCGGGCCGCGGCTGGACGACTGCACCCTCGTGGCGCCGGGCGCGACCGTGCTGCAGACCGACGAGCGGGCGCTGCCGACCGGGGCGGTCCCCGTCGGCGGCACGTCCTACGACCTGCGGGCCGGCCGGGTCGTCGGCGACCTCGTCGTCGACTCCTGCTTCACCGACCTCGACCGGGGGCCCGACGGGCGGGCCGAGGTGCGGCTCACTGCACCGGACGGTCGCGGCGTCGCCGTCTGGATGGACGAGGGCTACGGCTACCTGCAGCTGTTCAGCGGCGACGTGCTGCCCGAGCCGCGCCGGCGGCGCGGGCTGGCCGTGGAGCCGATGACCTGCCCCCCGAACGCGTTCGAGACCGGTGAGGCGGTGCGCCGGCTGGAACCCGGGGAGTCGACCGAGGCCACCTGGGGCATCCGGCCGCTGGGCTGACAGCGCCCGGAGGCGGGTGGCGAGGCCTACCTAGACTCGACCGAGGGGCACGGCGATCCGTGCCCTCGCGTCGATCGAGGAGAGTGGTTGTGGCCGTCCGAGCCATCAGGGGTGCGACACAGGTGGACGCCGACGACCGGGAGCAGATCCTCGACGCCACGCGCGAGCTGGTCTCCGCGGTCATGGAGCGCAACGAGCTCGACCGCGAGCACGTCATCAGCATCCTGTTCACCGCCACGCCGGACCTCGTGTCGGAGTTCCCGGCACTGGCTGCGCGGGAGATCGGCTTCGGCGACGTCCCGCTGATGTGCGCGAGCGAGATCGACGTCCCGCACGCGCTGCCCCGGGTGCTCCGGCTGATGGCGCACGTGGAGACGGAGCGGCCGCGGTCGGAGATCCAGCACGTGTACCTGCGGGGTGCCGTGGCGCTGCGACGGGACATCGCGCAGTGAGCGCGGCGTTCGTGGGACAGGTGACCCTGGACGGTCCGTCGGGGACGGGGAAGTCGAGCGTCGCGCGGGCCGTGGCCGCCCGGCTCGGGGCGGCCTACCTCGACACCGGCGCCATGTACCGCGCCGCGACCGTCGCCGTGCTCGACGCCGGGGTGGACCCGGAGGACGCCGACGCGGTGGCCGCCGTGGTCGCCGCGGCCGGTATCGAGGTCGGCACCACCGCCGACACCGAACTGGTGCAGGTCGACGGCGTCGACGTGGCGGTGCGCATCCGCGGCGCGGAGGTCACCCGCGCGGTGTCGGCCGTGTCCGCCGTGCCCGCGGTCCGCCGCCGGCTGGTCGACCAGCAGCGGGCGTTGGTCGCGGCCGCCGACGCGGTCGTCGTCGAGGGCCGGGACATCGGCACCGTCGTCCTGCCCGACGCCACCTGCAAGATCTACCTCACCGCCGCGCCGGAGGCCCGGGCCGAGCGCCGGGCCGCCCAGCTGGGCATCAGCGACCCGCAGGAGGTGCGGGCGCTCGCCGCCGACCTGCGCCGCCGCGACGAGTACGACAGCGGCCGCGCCGACAGCCCGCTGCGCCCGGCGCCGGACGCGGTGATCGTCGACAGCACCGACCTCGACCGTGAGGGCGTCGTCGACCGGGTGGTCGAGCTGGCGCTGGCGACCGTGGGTGCGCGACCGTGAGCGAGCAGAACGGCGGGCCGCTGCCGGTGGTTGCCGTCGTCGGCCGGCCCAACGTGGGCAAGTCGACGCTGGTCAACCGGATCCTGGGCCGCCGGGCCGCGGTCGTGCAGGACGTGCCCGGGGTGACCCGCGACCGGATCACCTACGAGGCGCTGTGGAACGGCAAGCGCTTCACCGTCGTCGACACCGGTGGCTGGGACCCCAAGGCCGCGGGTCTGGGCGCGTCGGTCAGCCGGCAGGCCGAGTACGCGATGCGGACCGCCGACGTCATCGTGCTGGTGGTGGACAGCTCCGTCGGCGCCACCGACACCGACCTGGCCGCCGCGCGGATCCTGCGGCGCAGCGACCGGCCGGTGATCGTCGTCGCCAACAAGGTGGACGACGAGCGCAGCGAGTCCAACGCCGCGGAGCTGTGGTCGCTGGGCCTGGGCGAGCCGCAGCCGGTCAGCGCGCTGCACGGCCGGGGCAGCGGTGACCTGCTCGACCTGATCCTCGGCGCGATGCCCGAGGCGCCGCGGGAGCAGCTGGAGGAGGGCGGTCCCCGCCGGGTGGCCCTGGTCGGCCGGCCCAACGTCGGCAAGTCCAGTCTGCTCAACCGGGTGGCCAAGGACGAGCGCTCGGTCGTCGACTCGGTGGCCGGCACGACCGTCGACCCGGTCGACTCGATCGTCACCCTCGGTGGCGAGGAGTGGCGGTTCGTCGACACCGCGGGTCTGCGGCGAAAGGTCAACACCGCCAGCGGGATGGAGTACTACGCGAGCCTGCGCACAGAGGCCGCGATCCAGGCCGCGGAGGTCGCCGTCGTCCTGCTGGCCGCCGACGAGGTGATCAGCGAGCAGGACCAGCGGGTCATCACCCAGGTGATCGAGGCCGGCCGGGCGCTGGTGCTGGCCTTCAACAAGTGGGACACGCTCGACGAGGACCGGCACGCCCAGCTCGAGCGCGAGATCGAGCGCGATCTGTCCCGGGTGAAGTGGGCCAGCCGGGTGAACATCTCCGCGACCACCGGGCGCGGGGTGAACAAGCTCGCCCAGCACCTGCGGGACGCGCTGGCCTCGTGGGAGACCCGGGTGCCGACGGCGGAGCTCAACACCTACGTGCGGGCGCTGGTCCTGGAGACGCCGCCGCCGGCCCGCGGCGGGCGCGCCCCGAAGATCAAGTACGTGACGCAGGCCGACGTCCGGCCGCCGCGGTTCGTCGTGTTCTCCACCGGGTTCCTCGAGGCCGGCTACCGCCGCTTCCTCGAGCGGAAGCTGCGGGAGAAGTTCGGCTTCCACGGGACGCCGATCGAGATCTCGGTCAAGGTGCGGGAGGGCCGGGGCGGGGAGCGGTCGAAGGGCTGAACCGGCCGGCGATGAGTTCTGCCGCTCCGGAGGGTCTGGAGGACGAGTCCACGACCAGTCCCAGGAGGCCCACCATGACCGAACCCGTGACGCGCACCCTGGAGGTCCCGGGTGCCGTGCTGACCTACGACGTCCGTCCCGGCCCGTCGGGGTCGCCGGTGCTGCTGCTGATCGGCTCACCCATGGGCGCGGCGGGGTTCGGGACGCTGGCCACGTACTTCCCCGACCGGACGGTCGTGACGTACGACCCGCGGGGCGCGGAACGCAGCCTGCGCACGGACGGCGCCACGGAGACGACGCCGGAGGAGCACGCCGACGACCTGTCCCGGCTGATCGACGCGGTGGGCGCCGGCCAGGTCGACGTGTTCGCCAGCAGCGGGGGAGCGGTGAACGCGCTGGTGCTCGTGGCGCGCCAGCCGGAGCAGGTCCGCACCCTGGTGGCGCACGAGCCGCCGGCGATCGCCGCCCTGCCCGACCGGGAGACGGCACTGGCCGCGTCGCGGCACGTGCACGAGGTCTACCAGCGCAGCGGCATGGGCGCGGGGATGGCCGAGTTCATCCGGCTGGTCGGCCACCGCGGCCCGGTCCCGGCCGACTACACCGAGCAGCCGGGGCCCGACCCGGCCGCCTTCGGGCTGCCGACCGAGGACGACGGGTCGCGGGACGACGTGCTGCTCGGGCAGAACATGCTCTCGTGCACCCACCACGAGCACGACTTCGACGCCCTGCGCGCGGCGTCGACGCGGATCGTCGTCGTGGTCGGCGCCGGGTCGACGGGCCAGTTGGCCCGCCGCGGGGGCGAGGCCGTGGCCGAGCGGATCGGGACGGCGCCGGTCGAGTTCCCCGGCGACCACGGGGGCTTCATGGGCGGCGAGTATGGCCAGACCGGTGAGCCGGAGGCCTTCGCCGCCGCCTTGCGCACGGTGCTCGCCGATGCCGGGGACCGGGTGCCGGCGCAGGGCTGACCACCGGGTCGGGCCGCACGGGCGGTGCGGTAACCTGCTCCTGCAGCGATCGGGCGGTGCGAGCCGCCCGGCGCTCGGGCTGTAGCGCAGCTTGGTAGCGCACTTGACTGGGGGTCAAGGGGTCGCAGGTTCAAATCCTGTCAGCCCGACAGCGAAACCGCAGGTCAGAGGCGGGTCGGCCGTAGAGGCCGGCCCGCCTCTTGCACGACTACAGCAACGCGTACAGCAACGCGGTCGAAAGGGCTGCAACGGTCACCAGCGGAGCGCTTGGTCGAGGCGGTCGGCCGCCTCGCGCTGCTGGGCGGGACCGACGTGGCTGTAGATGTCGGCCGTGATGGCGTACGAGGAGTGCCCGAGGTGCTCCTGGACGACCTTGGTGTGGGTGCCGGCGGCCAGGAGGAAGCTCGCCGTGGAGTGCCGGAGGGTGTGGAGCGTGACGCCGCGGAGGCCGGCTCGCTCTGCGAGGACCTCGAAGCGCCGTAGGACGTTGCGGGGCTCGAGCGGTGTGCCGATCTCGGTGGTGAAGACCAGGCCGTTGTCCGTCCAGGCGTCTGCGGCTGCATGCTGTTCGTCGTCCTGCCGCTCTCGATGCGCTCGGAGCGCCTCGACGGCCGAGCGGGGGAGGGGCACGGTCCGGCGGGACTTGTCGGTCTTGGGTTCGTCGAGCTGGAGCCCCTGAGACGTCCGAGCAAGTGTCCAGCGGACCCTCAGCAGCCCGGCGTCGAGGTCGACGTCCGACCAGTGCAGGCCCAAAGCCTCACCGCGGCGCAGGCCGGTGGCCAGCATGACCCGGAACAGGCTCTCGAGTCGGTCGCCCCTGATCGCCTCCAGCAGCGACTGCGCCTGTTCCGCGGTGAGGTGGGGCGCGTCCTTGCGCTCGACGCCAGGCCGTCTCACGGCCGCCGCGGGGTTGCTGCGGATCAGGCCGTCGCGCGAGGCGATGTCCATCGCGGACCGCAGGACGGTGTAGATCGTCCGGATCGTCGACCCCGACGGGCCGGCGTTCCGCTTGGTGACGATGAGCGCTTCGACATCGGAGGGACGCAGCCGGCCGAAGGGGATCGTCCCGACCGTGGGCACGAGGTGGGGGCGGGCCAGGGTGGCGTAGGGGTCCTTGGTGGCCTGCTTGCGGTCGCTGGCGGCCAGTGACTTGGTGATCCAGTCCTCGAGCCATGCGGCGACGGTCATGGAGGCGTCCTTGACCGGTGCTCCGGACTCGATCCGTTCGCAGGCATCGCGGAACTTGGCTCGGACGTCGGCCTGCGTCTTCCCGTAGACCGTCCGCCGCGTCAGGGTGCCGTAGTCGTCCCGGTAGCTCAGTTCGGCCGACCACGTGCCGTCCTTGCGCCGGAAGGTCGACCCCTCACCGTTCGCGCGTCTGGCCACGTCGATCCCTCCCGGCGATGTCGGGCCCTGGCACCACCCGCGCGACCTCACCACGGGTGCGCCGGGTGCGGACTTCGGTGTGACAAACCGGTGGAGGGCCGCGGCGTTGTCCCCGGCCGCGTTGCGGGACCGCTATCGGGCGTGCATGCGGCGTGGCGTGGCGCCGCTCCGACGTCGCGACGACCGTGCAGTTCCGAACTCGGCCGGGAGCGTTGGCGCGGCGTTCGACGACGTCTCCAGGCAGCGGACGTAGCGCTCGAGCTCAGCGCGGGGGAGACGACAGCTCCGGCCGATGTGCACCGGCCGCAGGTCGCCGGCCTTCATGAGCGCGTAGATCGTCGTGCGGCCGATGCGGAGGACCGTCGCCGCTTCCTCAGGCGTGAGCAGGAGGGGACTGCTGGCCAGCACGTCTTGAAGGGGCTCCGGGTCGCCCATGTCGTGTCCTCCCGAGTCTCCATCCCGCCGGGCGGCGTTCGAGCGCGGTCAGCCGCCGACGAGGCCCGTGCGCTCGTCGATCGACGATGGGGGAGCGACCTCGGGTTCTTCTCCAGTTCGGCTGCAGCGGGCGAGGCCTTGTCGACGCGGCAGAGGAGCTCTGGCTGCGACGCTTCTCCAGTTCCCGGAGCCCCCTACCGGAGAAGGACTGGAGAAGGTCGCTCAGGACACGTCCGAAGCGGTCCGACGGACCGGCGCCTCCTGTGAACCTCCAGTACGCCAGTCGCCGCGGGCGCACTCGGCAACGAGATGTGCGTCGGGGACCCCAGACCGCGCGGCGCTCGTCAGCGGCTCGGAGGCGGACGTAGGGCCGGCGGTTGTAGGCCTCGAGGACGGGCGTCGAGTGCCACGGACAGCCCGGAGAGGTCACGGTCGTAGATCCGCCCGTCATCGAGTTGGTGAGCCAGCTCGTGCAGCGCCTGAGGCCAGTCCCGCCGGAGGAACGACACGTCAGGTCGTACGCGGACCTACACATGAGGTCGTACGCGGACACCGGCCTCGGTCCAGTCCCGCAGCCGCCGCCAGCAGGTCACTCCCGAGCAGCCGACCAGCGAGGCGGGTAGCTGGTTCCAGGCGATGCCGGTCTTGAGCACGAGCACGATGCCGGCCAGCGCAGCGCGGTCATCGACCGGCCGACGACCCGGATGCCGATACCGACGCGGCTTGGGTGGAGGCAGCAACGGAGCGATCTGCTGCCACAGCCCATCAGGGACGAGGTCCTCGATCACCTCCCCGAGGGTCGCCACCACCCGCCGCAGCTCGAAGCAGGCGCGCCGAGGTCATTCAGAAACGATCTCTAACTGGTGGGTCGGGTCATAGCCCGCGGGCTGGCGACTCGACGGGGCCCCGTCCTCTCGGCCAAAAGGGGATGGGGCCGCGTTCGCGCCTCGCCCGGCCAGTAGCCAGGGGTTCGCATTACCCGCCCCAGTCCGAGCCCCCGGCCACCGCGGGCCCCGCTGTAGCAACGACAACGGCGAAGGCGCATATAGCCGAGGCCCACAGGCGACGGCTGACACGCTGCACACTGCTCATGACGGTTCTCATGATGCTCGCCTCTCTGATTGTGCCGACGTGAGCCAGCCAGCCGAAGGTGGGCCGGTCGATTAGTGCCCCGCCAGGGTCGAAATGCTCCGTACGGGAAGGCCGCGGGGGTGACATGGCGAGCCCCCACTATCCGTGCATGAGCCTGTGACGTATTCGAGTGCATGAGGAAGGTTCAGCTCAACGTGCGACCGATGAGTCAGGCTTTCCAGCGCGTCGACGCGGCGTACCGCGAGTGGGCGCGGAACCGTGTCGACGTCGACAAGCTCCGCCAGCTCGGTGACGTATCAGCGAAGTGCGGGGAGACGGGCGCGGATCTATGTGACCGGAGAGGCGGGGCCGTAGCCGGAGTGACCGGCGTTGCGCCCTCCCGCGTCGGCTGACGGATCGGTTCCGCATCCCGGGTTAGCGTCCCGCCCCATGCGTCGTGCCCTCCTGCTCGCCCTTCCCGCCCTGCCGCTGACCGCCTGCGGAGGCGAGGGTGGAACGACCGCCGAGGCAGCTCCGTCCACGGTCACCGTCACCGCGCCGGCGCCGTCCGCGCCCGCATCCCCAACGGCGCAGGCTCCGTTGCAGCCGTTCGACGTAGAGGCGCCTGTGAGCGCTACTGCGAGATGCTGACGACGGAGACGAATTGCATGACCGCCCCGGAAACCCCCTGGCAGTGTGACGGTCGGGTGCAAGAACTCAAGGCGGCGTTCGCCGCTGTGGAGACGATCGTCCCGCCGGACGTGGCCTATGACTCGCTCATTGAGGCACTCTCGTCGGCAAATGCCGCGACCGCGGAGTGGGCCGACAATGACTGCGCCTCTCCACAGCAGGCCGAGGCTGCGGAGGTGTGCAACGCGAACTTCTTCACGGTCGTCTTCGCAGCGGAGACCGTAGGGCTGACGTTGCAGACTGCGCCTTGACCCCGGACCTGACGGCGGCTTGGCGCCGGCTCGGCGCCTGTATGGCCCCAAGTCGGGACTGCCGGTGTCTAGCCAACTGCACAAGTTTGACTTAAGGGACTGCTGCAGGGCTGGCTGACACTCCATCTGTGGGACTTCGTCCTGCAGGAAGGATGTCGGGTGCCCAAGAAGTTCCCGCCCGAGTTCAAGCGTGACGTCGTGCGGGTCACCAGCCGCGGTGATCTGAGCCAAGCCGGGGTCGCTGCCGACTTCGACATCTCTGTCGAGTCGGTGCGTCGCTGGGTGCGCCAGGCAGACATCGACGACGGCGTCGTCGACGGGCAGACCAGCAGTGAGCAGAACGAGCTGGTCCAGGAGCGTCGCAGTCAACGGGGCGCGTCGGTGGGCATGGGCGCCTTGGCGGGGGAACGGGCGGCCCCGATGCTCGCGACGACGACCAATGCGACCGCGAGCAACTGCACCGGGGTGAGGACCTGGCCCAGCACGAGCAGCCCGGCCAGGGCCGCTGCGGCCGGTTCCAGGCTCATCAGCACGCCGAACACCCGGCCGGCGAGGGCGCGCAGCGCGGTCAGCTCGAGCGCGTAGGGCACCACCGACGACAGCAGGGCCACCGCGAGCCCGACCAGCAGCACGTCGGGGGCCACCAGCGCTGGGCCGCCTGCGGCGACCCCGAACGGCAGCACCATGAGTGCGGCTGCCGCGCTGGCCAGAGCCAGCCCGTCGAGCCCGGTGGAGCGGCGGCCGGTCTCGGCCGACAGCAGGATGTAGCCGGCCCAGCACGCCCCTGCACCGAGAGCGAAGACCACGCCGGCCGGGTCCAGACCGGCCAGCGAGCCGTACCCGAGCAGGAACACCCCGGCGGCGGCCATCAGCACCCAGGCGAGGTGCTGGAGCCGGCGCGACAGCACCGCGGCCAGGCCCAGCGGCCCGAGGAACTCCACGGTGACCGCCGCACCGATAGGCATCCGCGCGAGCGCCTCGTAGAACAGCCCGTTCATCGCGGCTAGCGAGAGGCCGAACCCTGCGATCACGGCCCAGTCGGCGCGCGAGCGGCCCCGCCAGCGGGGGCGGACCAGCAGCACCAGGACCAGCGCGGCGCCGCACAGCCGGAGGGTCACCATGCCGGGCGGGCCGGCCCTGTCGAACATGGTCGCGGCCAGGGCGCCGCCGAACTGCACCGCGAGGATGCCGCCGAGCACCATGCCGACGGCCCCGCCCTGTCCGGGCGTGGACCAGCGGCGCAGCGCGAAGGTGCTGCCGTCGGCGGCATGGGCCGGTGATGAGGTGCCCATGGTGGATGCGGTCCCGGGAGCGGGGGTCGACACTCCTGACGCTAATACCTGCTGATGACACGGATCTGGCGTGCCGCCGCGCACAGGCTCGCCAGACCGGCCCCCTGCGGATCCTCGAGGAGGGTGCCGGACAGCAGCGACTGCGCCGACCGCAGCCGTGTCGACTTGCCCTCCTCCCAGCGGGCGACCCGCTCGTCGCCCGAGAGTGCCTCCGGGGTCGTCGTCAGGACGTCGGCGGTCGCGCTGCGCAGCGAGGCGTAGAGGTCCTCGCGCAGAGCGAGCCGGGCGAGCGCGTGTGAGCGGTCGCGGCGATCCAGGCGGGACACCGCCGTCAGGTGCGTGTGGACGCGCAGCCGTGACGACGTGACGAAGTAGATCTGCGCGACCTCGGGAAACGGCCGGTCGAGCCGGTGCGCGAGGTCGGCGATGTCCAGGTACGGGAACAGGTGCAGCAGGTCGGCGACCCGGCGGGCGAGGCCCTCCGGCGCTCCGGAGGTCACGAGGGCGCGGGTGCGGTCCTCGAGGTTGCCCACCTCGTCGCCGCGCAGCCAGCCGCGCAGGTCCGCCGAGTGGGCACGCACCGGACCGCGGTAGCGGTGCACCGCGTCCTGGACGTCGAGCGGCAGGGGCCGCTCGCCGGTGAACCAGCGGGCGGCGCGGTCGAGCAGGCGGCGCGTCTCCACCGCGAGCGCGTCGGTCCCGGTGGCGGGGGTGTCCTCCGCGGCGGCACGGATGTCCGCGAAGACCTCACCGAGGCCGAACACCGACGTGGCGGCGTCGAAGGCCCGCGCCGCGTCGGCGGGCCCGGCCGCCGTGTCCTCCTTGATCCGGAACACGAACGTGATCCCTGCGGTGTCGACCATCTCGTTCACGATCGTCGTGGTGGCGATCTCGCGCCGCAGGGGGTGCGCGTCCAGGTCGTCGCCGTGCGCATCGACCAGCACGCGGGGGAAGTACCGGCGGAACCGCTCGCGGGCCGTCGGTTCGTCCGGGACCGTCGTCGCGAGCAGACGCGCACTGAGGTCGTTCTTGACCAGCGCGGTCAGCTGCGCGAGCTCCGGGGAGGTCAGCCCGCGGCCCTCGCGCTCCAGCGCGGCGAACTGCGCCGGCGTGGGCAGCAGGTCGACGTCGCGGTCGAGGACACCGGATTCCTCGAGCTCGTCCACCAGACGGGCGTGGAATCCCAGCATGTCGGCCGCCTCGGCGCGGTTGGCCCCCATCAGCTCGTTCTGGCCGGCGTTGTGCCGCAGCACGCGACCGGCCACGGCGTCGGTCATCGCGGTCAGGAACGTCCGCCTGGCCGTGTCGGTCAGGGCACCCTCCTGACCGGCCGGTCCGAGTGCGATCTTGATGTTCACCTCGTGGTCGGAACAGTCCACACCGGCCGAGTTGTCCATCGCGTCGGTGTTGACGCGGCCCCCGGCACGGGCGAACTCGATGCGTCCCCGCTGGGTGACGCCGAGGTTGCCGCCCTCGCCGATGACCCGGACGCGCAGGGCCGCTGCGTCCACCCGGACGGGGTCGTTCGCCTTGTCGCCGCAGTCGAGATGAGACTCGCTCCGGGCCTTGACGTAGGTGCCCACTCCGCCGTTCCAGAGCAGGTCCACCGGGGCCAGCAGGACGGCCCGGACGAGCTCGTGCGCGGTCATGGTCGTCACCGTGGCGGGGAGCCCCAGACGCGCGCGGGCCTGAGGGGTGAGCGGAACCGACTTGGCGGTGCGGGGCACGACGATCGCCCCCTCGCTCAGCACCGCCGGGTCGTAGTCCGCCCAGCTGGATCGCCCCGAGGTGAACAGGCGCCGTCGCTCCTGGTATGAGCGCTCGGGATCAGGGTCGGGGTCGATCACGACGTGGCGGTGGTCGAAGGCGGCCACCAGCCGGATCCGGTCCGACAGCAGCATCCCGTTGCCGAACACGTCTCCGCTCATGTCGCCGATGCCGCTGACCGTGATCGACGCGACATCGATGTCGACGCCCAGCTCCCGGAAGTGGCGCCGGACGCTCTCCCACGCCCCGCGGGCCGTGATGCCCATGGCCTTGTGGTCGTAGCCGACCGTGCCGCCGGAGGCGAAGGCGTCGCCGAGCCAGTAGCCGCGCCCGGTCGCCACGTCGTTGGCGATGTCGGAGAAGCGGGCGGTGCCCTTGTCGGCCGCCACCACGAGGTAGTAGTCGTCCCCGTCCCGGCGGCGCACACCGGGTGCCGGCACGACGTCGCCCGTGCGCACGTCGAGGTCGTCGGTGACGTCGAGCAGGCAGGCCACGAACTCGCGGTAGCCGGCCTCCACGTCCGCGGACGACGGCGACGGGCGCTTGACCACGAACCCGCCCTTCGCACCGGCGGGCACGATCACCGCGTTCTTCACCGCCTGCGCCTTGACCAGGCCGAGGACCTCGGTGCGGTAGTCGTCGAGCCGGTCGGACCACCTCAGCCCGCCCCGGGCGATCAGGTCGAAGCGCAGGTGCACGCCCTCGAGCGCCGTGCCGTGCACGTAGACCTCGAACCGGGGACGGGGCTTGGGGAGGAAGTCGATCGCCGTCGGCGTCAGCTTGATCGCCAGCGCCCGCCCGGGGCGGTGCCGGGTGCTCCAGAGGTTGGTCCGGGTGGTCGCCCGGATGCAGGTGAGCAGCGATCGCAGGATGCGGTCGGCATCCAGGCCGGCCACCGCGTCCACGGCGCGCGCGGCGACGTCGTCGGCTGCCGCCGTGTCCGGGGGCGTCGGTCCGACCGAACCCAGGAGTGCGTCGAACAGCGCCACGAGCGCCCGCGCGGACGCGACGTTGTCGGTGAGCACCTTCTGCATCGAGGCCCGGGTGTAGGGCAGGCCGGACTGCCGGAGGTACCCGCAGTAGGCGCGCAGCACGCCGACCCCACGGCGATCCAGGCCGGCAGCCAGGACGAGCCGGTTGAACCCGTCGACCTCGGCCTCACCGGACCAGGCCGCCGCGAAGGTGTCCACGACCCGTGCGACGTCCTCCTCGCTGATCCCGGTGGTGGTCGGCAGCGAGACGGCGAGGTCGTAGACGCGGGCCACGTCGCCTCCCGGGAGCTGCAGCAGATGGGGACGCTCGTCGATCGCGTCGATGCCGAGGCTCTGCAGGATCGGCAGCAGCCGGTGCAGGGGGGCCGACGTGCCGACCATCCGGATGCGGAGCCTCGCCGACGCCCGCTCCGGGCCGGCTCCGTCGACCGGCGAGGCCGGGCCGGGGTCGATGGCGACCGACATGCCGCCCGGTTCCAGTCGATCCAGCGCGATGAGGTCCTGCGCGGCCAGCGAGGGAGGGCAGTCGTGCACGTAGGTGTGCGGGAGCCGCTCGAGGTAGGCGTCCAGCACGTCGGCCGGAACGGTCTGCGCGTGCTCGCGGACCGTCTCGGTCCACGAGCGGACGTGGTCATCGACGACGGGTGGGGGGCAGGTCATGGATGTCCCTCGTGTGGAGCGTTGCGGTGTCTGCGGGCAATGGCGACGTCGCCACCCACCGTCCGTGCGACGGCCGCCGGAATGGACGGCCCCGCACGCCGCCGGTTTCCCGGAACCGGTGCCGCGGAATGCGTGTGTGCGGGTTCCTCGATCCTAGAGAGGCGCACCGGGCGGTGGCCTTCGACAACTGTCGGGAGAACCAGATCGGATTCCGCGGGACGGCGAGTGTGTCGCACCGCAGGATCTCTAAGCTCGTCAGTGCGCCGGGACCGACCGAGAATGCAACCCGTGGGCGCCGGACCGTCAGATCAGACCGCGCGAGAGAGGGTGCCCACCGGGTGGATCCGTTACAACAGATGTGCGACGCGCATTCCCCGGGACAATTCGGCATCTCGTCCATCGCCGCACCGTCGTCATTGCCACTGCGTGCGGAGGGGCAGTCAGCCGCACGCGGTGACGCACGCACCACCACGACGCACGCGGTGTGCCACTGCGGCGCACCGCTCACACCCTGCCTCGGTTGCACGACCGGACGTTGCCTCGTCTGTGACCCGTATTCGTCAGACGACTGTCGCTACCGAGACGTCTGACGACTGGGGCCCGGCGAGCCGCGGTGACCCAGGGCGACGACGATCGTCCCCGCCGACACCGGGGGCCGGAACCGGGAGCGCTCGCCGCGCCGGGGCACCCGCGCGGTGACCAGCGCGTCCACCGACGTGGTCGAGGGCCACACCGCCGGAACACCTGGACGTCGGCGAGGTGCTCGTCATCGACGCCCCGCACGACGCCGCCCTCGCGGCGCCCGGCTGCGTCCCACCCCGTGGACCCGGTGCTGTGGGACGTCGTCCACCTCGACACGCGCCCGACAAGAACCCGGCGGCGCCCTGGGTCACCCACCGCCCGGCCGATCGGACGGCGTCGAGGACCCCGTACCGCCAGACCGGCGGTCACCCCAGCCCGCGTCGGCACCTCGTCGCTGACCACCAGCAGGCCGCACGCCCGACCGTCGACGTCCCGGCCGACCGATCCCGGCGTCGCCGCTGGTCGCGCTGCACGTGGGTCAGGACGCCTTGACCACCAGCACCGGTATCAGGGACTTCAGCAGCACCTGCTGGACCGTCGACCCGAGCACCACCTTGCCGATCGGCCTGCGACGCCGTGAGCCGATCACCAGCAGCGAGGCACCCAGCTCGTCAGCGAGACCGAGCAGAGCATCCGCGGTGTCGAATCCCTCTGGCCCGGTGTGCAACGTCCAGGTCAAGTCGGGGAAGTCCGCGAGCTCTGCGGCCAACTGCGCGACCAGCGCAGGATCCTCGGCGCTCGGCTTGTCCACCCCCGGGATGATGCGGAGCACCGCCAGTGGCTCGCCGCGCAGGAGGGCCTCCGCGGCCGCGTTCCGCAGGGCGGCCTTGCCACGCGCGGTGTCGCTGTGCGCGACCGCAACAGTCATGATGTCTCCTGTCCAAGAATGGCGAACAATCGGTGATCAGCGAACAGCGGCAGTGCAACGCACTGCGTTGACGTTCCGTTCTCGTCGGCCGACCGGCGTCGCCCGACATCCCACCTCGCGGCCGAACAGCATGGTGGGTGGCTCTCCGCTCAGCCCATGTGCGGGTAGCGGTGGTCGGTGGCGGGGACGAAGGTCTCCTTGATCGACCGGGTGCTGGTCCAGCGGAGCAGGTTCTGCGCGGCGCCGGCCTTGTCGTTGGTGCCCGAGCCG